>NZ_JBEXDT010000020.1:0-93230 GCF_040605905.1 Nonomuraea sp. NPDC005501
GCTCGCGGGCGCGCTGGTCCCGTTCGACCCCGGCGGGCAGGAGTCGCTGACCGTCGCGGCGAACGCCCTGCGCCGCACCCGCCACCTGCGCGTCGTCGCGGAGTTCCACCCCGGCGTCGCCACCCCCGTCTACGCGGCCAAGCTCTCGGCCTCCCTGCAGCGCTTCGCCGCCGGCCGGCTGGGCTGGCGGCTCGCGGTGGACCTGGACCCGGCGGTGGCCAGGGCGCAGGGCGACTTCCTGACCGGCGCCGAGCGCTACGCCCGTGCCGACGAGTTCCTGACCGTCGCCAAGGGCGTCTGGCGCGGGCCCTTCGACTTCCGGGGCGACTTCTACGAGGTGGCCGCGGGTGGCTTCGCGCCGCCGCTGTCCGTGCCGCCCTTCCCCGAGGTTCACCTGTCGGGCACCTCGCCCGAGGCGCTGGCCCTGTCGCGGCGGCACGCGGACGTGCACGTCTTCTCCCCTGAGGACGACCTGGACGCCCTCGTCCCCGAGCTGCCCGGTCTGCGGTACGGCATGAGCCTGCCCTCGCCCGACCGCTCGGAGGACAGTCGCTTGGACGACAGGCGCTTCGAGCACAGCCGCTTCGAGCACAGCCGCTTCGAGCACAGCCGCTTCGAGCACAGCGTCGAGGACTACGCGCGGCGGGGCGTCAGCGAGTTCTTCGTCCACACCGAGGACGTCTACCGCCTCGGCGAGCACGTGAAGGAGCGGGCTCTTGCCGGTTGACATCTACTGGCGCATCCACATGGAAGGCGACCAGCCCTCGCTGCGCCGCCGGGTACGCAGCCGCGGCGGCTTCGCCCCCGGCGGCACGGCGCCGGGCGTCAGGGACGGCCGCGACGACGGCTACAGCCACGCCGACTACATGGCCGAGGTCGCCAGGGCGGCCGAGGAGTCGGGCTTCGTCGGCGGGCTCCTGCCGAACTTCCCGCACACCGACGACCCCTGGGCGGCCGCCGCGACGCTGGCCCGCGAGACCACGTCGTACCGCTTCATGGTCGCCTTCCAGCCCGGATTCCTGCATCCGGTCCAGGCCGCCAGGATGACGGCGACGCTGCAGCGGGCGACCGGCGGCCGGATCGTCTACAACGTGATCTCCGGCGGCGGCGGGCCCGCGCAGCTGTGGTGGGGCGACAAGGTCGACCACGACGACCGCTACGCCCGCACCTCGGAGTTCCTCGACGTGCTCAAGGGCGTCTGGGCGGGCGGCCACACCCATCACGGCCGCTTCTACCAGGTCGAGAACGCCGGGCTCCCCGAGGAGCTGGCCGGCCAGCCGTTCCCGGAGATCTTCTTCTCCGGCTCCTCCCCGGCCGCCATCGCCGCCGCCGGTCGGCACGCCGACTACTACCTGTCGTGGCTGGAGCCGTTCGAGGCGCTGAAGGAGAAGTTCGACGCCGTGCGCGCGCACAGCGACACGCCGCCCCGGTTCGCCGTGCGCGTGGACCTGCTCGCACGGGAGAGCGAGGAGGAGGCATGGGAGGAGATCAGGCAGGGCTGGCAGGCCCGCCCGAGCACGGCGCACAACGACCGGCAGGGCACCCCCGCCGCCGTGCACTCCGCCGGTGCCGGCGTGCCGCAGGATTCCGCCGGTTCGCGGCAGGACTCCGCCAGTGCCGGCCCGAACCCCGCCGGCGGGCGGCAGGACTCCTCCGATGCCGGCCCGAACCCCGCCGCCGTACGGCAGGACTCCACCGATGCCGGCCCCAACTCCGCTGCTGTGGTGCCGGGCTCCGCCGGGCGGCAGCAGGGCGATTCTGTCGGGGTGCGGCGTAGTCGCTCCTTCCTGGCCGACGTGGGTGACGACTACCGCCGGCTGGAGGTCGCGCCCAACGTGTGGGGCGGGTTCGGTGCGCTCCGCGACGGCCCGGCGTTCGGCCTGGTCGGGGACTACCGGCAGGTCGCCGAGCGACTCGACCAGCTCCTGGACCTCGGCGTGGACGCCTTCATCCTGGCCGGCATCCCCCATCTCGAAGAGGCCCGCCGCGTGGGCCGCCATGTGTTGCCACTCCTGAAAGGACGTAGGTCATGACCACCAGAGTCGGCTTCTTCCCGCAGAACAACACGCTGTGGGTGGCCCGCCACCGCGATCTGCTGCCCGGTGTGGAGTGGGTGGACCTCGACGCCCTGGGCCGGGGCGAACGCGTGGACCCCACCCGGGCGCTGCCCTCGGCGCACGGGGACCACCTGTTCGACGGCGGGTACGACTTCATCGGCACCGGCTCCACTCCCCCGGTCACCGCCCAGGCCAAGGGCCACGACATCGTGTACGTGGCGATCTCGGGGCCGCGCGTCGAGAACGGCCGCCTGGTCGTGCGGGACGACTCGCCGATCGGCTCGGTGGCGGAGCTGAAGGGCAAGCGGGTCGCGCTCGGCCACGGCTCGTGGCAGACCACGCTGCTGCTGCTCGCGCTGGAGCGGGCCGGGCTCGGCTGGGGCGACATCGTGCCCGTGGACGCCTACGGCAACGCCGCCGAACTGCTGGTGAACGGCGACGTGGACGCCTGGGTGGGCTCGTACCCGTACCTGACGCCGGTCGAGTCGCGCACCAGGACGCTCGTCGAGACGGACGGCCTGTTCAGTCACCGCTCGCTCTGGTTCACCCGCCGCGACTTCGCGCGGGAGCAGCCGGAGGAGCTGGCCCGGATCGTGACGGCGCTGCAGGAGGCCGACCGCTGGACCGAGGAGCGCCCGCGTGAGGCGGCGGCGCTGTTCGACGGCGACCTCGACGCGTGGGAGCACGCCCTGCGCACCCGTCCGTGGGGACTGCAGCCGGTGGGCGAGGAGTTCGTGGCCGAGCAGCAGCACGCCGCCGACCTGTTCCACGCCAACGGGCTGATCGAGCGGAAGATCAAGGTCGCGGACGCCGTGCTTCCCGAGATCGGCGAGCTGGTGCTGCGGACGGGCCGGTCGATCACCCCCTCGGCCTGAGCCCTCCGAGCCCGACCGTGAGCCGGCAGAACGCTCGGACCGGCGAGCGTGAGCCGTGTCCTGGACCGGTTGCCACCGGGATGGACCTGCTGCTACCGGGATGGACCTGCTGCTGCCGGGATGGGCCTGTTGCTGCCGGGATGAAGGTGCTGGCGCCGGGAGGTCAGGCGGCGTGAGGCTCCTCCTCCTCCAGGGCGGCCAGGAGGGGGAGGAGCCAGCCGGAGTGGGCGGGGCCCATGGCGGTGTCGAGCTCGGCCGGGGTGGGCAGGCGGCCCCGGAGCGTGTCCGGGGAGAGCAGGCTCTGCAGGGCGTGCATGAGCAGGTTGGCCATGGAGTAGCCGGGGTCGATGGTGAGGGCTCGCTCCAGGGCGATCGTGGCCAGGGTGCTGTCGCCCGAGCGCCAGCAGGCCATGGCGAGCAGTGACGCGGCGGGCGGCACGAAGCGGGGCTCCAGGCGGCGGGTGAGGTCCTTCCAGAGGCCGAGGTGGGTGCCGTCCATGAGGGTCCAGGCTTCGTCGCGCACGCGGACGACGGCGAGGTCGAGGCCGAGCCGGGCCGCCACGGCGTCGTCGAGGCGGTCCCCGGCGGCGTGCGTGGCCAGGGCCGCGCGGACCCTCTCCAGGCCGGCGGAGACGAACGCTCCCGCGAAGGCGTCCGCGTCGCCGGACACCGTGAGCCCGGCCCGCAGCTCCGCCACCGCGTCGGATGTCGCGCGCCGCATCGCCAGGCGGACGGGGCCCGTGAGCGGGGCGATGGTGCGTTCGAGGGATCGGCGGTCGGGGAGGGCCACCAGGCCGCGCACCGTCGCCTCGGCCGCGACGCGACTGGCGCGCGGGTCGTACGGCATGCCCTGGGGAGGGCAGCACTGCGGCAGGTCGCACACGTACGACCAGTAGCGCCCTTCATGGGCCCGCAGCGCCTCGTCGACCTCCACCCCCGCCCGGGCCGCCAGTGATCTCGCCTCGTCGATCGCCGGGGTGACCTGCTCCCCCGGCCCGTAGCCGACGACGATGATCCGCTCGACGTGCTCCCGCTCCCACAGGCGCGACAGCGGGGCCAGCGTGCCCGGCGGGAACGGGAGGTTCCAGCGGACCGCCACCTTCGCCCGGCCCTGGACGAGGCCGACCACGATGAGGCTGTGGTCGGGGTGGAAGCCCACGAGGTAGGGGACGGCGGCGAGGATGTCGGCGGGGCCGGTCAGGGTGAGGCAGGGCTCGGAGGTGTCGGTCGTCATGGGGACGAGGGTGCCGGGTGGTGAGGGGCGGCCGAACGGCCGAACGGTGTTCTGGGGATGAGCCGTAGGAGGCGGACCGAGGCTGTGGACAGCGGCCGGCGCGTGACCCCCTGGTCAGGCCCGCGTCACGTCGCCCCCCGCGAGCTCCGTCCGTACCAGCAGGGCGGCGCCCGCCACTGCCGCGGGCATGGCCACCACCGCCACGAACGGCACCAGGAACAGCACGAACACCGCCACCCCGAACCCCAGGGACAGCCCCTTACGCCCCCTCAACAGGGCGAAGCGCTGCTTGCGGGCGTATCCGCGGCGCTCCAGCGACAGCGTGGTCAGCTCCGCCGACAGGAAGAAGCCCGACACCGCCGCCCCCAGCACCGGCACCACCGTCTGCCCGACCACCGGGATGAAGCCCAGGAAGAACAGCGGCACGCTGAACACCAGCACCCAGCCCAGCGTCACCAGGCTGTCCCTGATGGACCGCGGCAGCGTGCGCCACCACGGCTGCTCCACCTCCCCGGGCACCTCGTCCACGGCCGCCGAGAGCTTCTCGTAGAACGGCTCGCCGATGGCGAGGGTCACCGCCGTGAAGGTGATCACCGCCAGGGCGAGGCCGCCCAGGAAGAGCATCACCTGCACCATCACCCGGAACGCGTCGCGCCACGACCACGTGTCGGCGAACGGCGTCAGCCACTCGGCCAGGCCGGCGGCGTTGGTGCCGAGGTAGACGAGCCCGGCCACGTAGACGGCGAAGGCGATGAACGCGGGGATCAGCCCGAACAGCCACCACCGGCCGTGCCGGGCGACCCATCCCACACCCTGGAAGAAGAAGCCCACGCCCGCCAGGAAGTCGCGCACTGATCGCATGCCCGGCAGGCTAGCGCCAGAACGACGTCACCGCGTAGCCGAGATCCTCGAACAGCCGCCGGACCAGCGGCAGGGAGATGCCCAGCACGTTGCCGTGGTCGCCCTCGATGCTGTCGACGAACCAGCCGCCCCGGCCCTCGATGCTGAACGCCCCGGCCAGGCCGAGCGGCTCTCCGGTGGCGACGTAGGCGGCGACCTCCTCGTCGGTGGGCTGCCCGAAGCGGATGACGGTGGTGCCCACTTCGGCGACCTCCCGGCCGGCGGCCACGTCGATCACGCAGTGGCCGGTGACCAGGCGTCCCGTCCGGCCGCGCAGGATGCGCCACCGCTCGGCGGCCTCCTCCGCGGAGGCGGGCTTGCCGTACGGCCTGCCGTCGAGCTCCAGGATCGAGTCGCAGCCGATGACCAGCCCCTCGTCCAGCCCGCCCGCCACGGCCGCGGCCTTGGCCTTGGCCAGCTCCAGGGCGAGCGCGGCGGGCGAGTAGGCGGAGTACGCCTCCTCGTCGACCCCGCTGACGATCACCTTGGGGTCTAGCCCGGCGCTGCGCAGAAGAGCCAGGCGGGCGGGAGAGGCTGAGGCCAGAACGATCACTGTTCCAGCTTACCGGTCACCAGTCGACCTGCGGCCGGGGCCTGGTGCGGGCCCGGGGCGGCGCCGGAGGGCCGTAGACGCTGTCGAGCAGTCCCGCGACGAAGGCGGCCAGGTGAGCGGGCAGCGCGGCCTGCTCGCGGCGCAGGACGACGGCGACGTCCCGGGCGTCCATGTCGTGCTCGGCGGCATGAGCGGCGAGCACGGACATCACCATGGGCGCGAGGAGCGGAAGGGTCTTCATGAGGACGGCCGGGTCGGCGCCCGCGAGACGGGCCAGCTCGACGGCGGCCTGTTCGGTGCCCTGCGCGCCGAGCACGTGGCCGAGGATGCTCTGGCCGTCGCGCGTGAGCGACGCTATGTCGCTGTTGAAGGGGTCGGCGTCGACATGGTCCTCCAGCGCGGCGCGCAGCGCCTCGGCCCCGTCGGGGTCGTAGGCGTTGCGGGCCATGCCGCCGACGATCGTGCCGGTCACTGCCTGGAGCACGGTGCGCGTCGTGGCCGTGCAGGTGCCGAGCATCCCGGCGAACTGCTCCAGGCCCGGGTCGCCTAGCCGGTCGAGGATCTCATCGGTCAGGGTCATGAGAGTCCCCCGTTCCTTCTGCGGAGGCGTTCCCCTGACCGGACCCGGCTACTGTCCCTTTTCTGCTAAGACTCGGAAAAACCAGCCCTGAACGGGCTAGCTCTCGATCGGCTGGCGCTCGCGGCCCACGCCCGCCGCCGCGTAGGCGTCGGCCTCGTCGAGCGTCTCGTGCTGCAGCAGCGCCGCGACGATGGCCTCCAGCTTGTCGCGGTTCTCCCGCAGCAGGTCGAGGGCCCGGATGTAGCACTCGTCCACGATGCGCCGCGCCTCCTCGTCCACCATCGCGAGCGTGGCGGGCGAGGCCTGGGGCTGCTGGCCGTCGGACGGCAGGATGGTCAGCGGGCCGACCTTCTCCGACATGCCCCAGCGGCCGACCATGCCGCGCGCGATCATGGTGACCTGCTCCAGGTCGTTCTCGGCGCCGGTGGTGACCACGCCGAAGATCACCTCCTCGGCGGCCATCCCGCCGAGCGCGCCGACGATGCGGCCGCGCAGGTACCGCTCGTCGTAGGCGTAGCGGTCGGTGTCGGGAGTGGACAGCGTGACGCCGAGCGCCCGCCCGCGCGGGATGATCGAGATCTTGCGCACGGGGTCGGCGCCGGGCTGGAGCATGCCCAGCAGGGCGTGGCCCGCCTCGTGGTAGGCGGTGCGGGTGCGCTCCTCCTCGGGCATCACGATGCTGCGCGCCGCGCCGAGCTGGAGCTTCTCCAGCGCGTCGGCGAAGTCGCCGCTGGTGACCTTCTCCTTGCCGCGCTTGGCGGCGAGCAGCGCCGCCTCGTTGACGAGGTTGGCCAGGTCGGCGCCGGTCATGCCCGGAGTGGTGCGGGCGATCTGATCCAGGACCACCGTGCCGTCGAGCGGGACGCTCCGCGTATGGACCTCCAGGATGGCGGTACGGCCGGCGGCGTCGGGCAGCCCCACCTGGACGGTCCGGTCGAAGCGGCCGGGCCGCAGCAGGGCGGCGTCGAGGATCTCGGGCCGGTTGGTGGCGCCGATGACGATCACGCCCTCGGCGCCGGAGAAGCCGTCCATCTCGGTGAGGATCTGGTTGAGCGTCTGCTCGCGCTCGTCGTGGCCGCCGATGCCGCCCGCGCCGCCGCGGGCCCGTCCGATGGCGTCGATCTCGTCGATGAACACGATCGACGGCGCGACCTTGCGCGCCTCCTCGAACAGGTCTCGCACACGCGAGGCGCCCACACCGACGATCATCTCGATGAACTCGGAGGCGCTGGCGGAGAAGAACGGCACCTTGGCCTCGCCGGCCACGGCCCGCGCCAGCAGGGTCTTGCCCGTGCCGGGAGGGCCGGCGAGCAGCACGCCCTTGGGCAGCTTGGCGCCGAGCCGGCGGTACTTGCCGGGGTCCTTGAGGTAGTCGACGATCTCGACGAGCTCGTTCTCGACCTCGTCGATGCCGGCGACGTCGTCGAACGTGACCCGCACCTGACCGGCCTCGACCGGCTTGGCGGCCTTCGACTTGCCGAGCCCGCCGAGTCCGCCGCCGCCCATCATGCTGGCCCCCCGGCGCATGATGAAGATCCACAGACCGGCCAGGAGC
This sequence comes from Nonomuraea sp. NPDC005501, assembly GCF_040605905.1. Taxonomy (NCBI): domain Bacteria; kingdom Bacillati; phylum Actinomycetota; class Actinomycetes; order Streptosporangiales; family Streptosporangiaceae; genus Nonomuraea; species Nonomuraea sp. NPDC005501. The sequence continues at coordinate 7,755 of NZ_JBEXDT010000020.1, forward strand.
AGCACGGGCAGCAGCGACAGCAGGAGGTTGAGGAAGAAGCCGCGGCCGCCGTTGATGGGCTCGGCCTTGATCTCCACGCCGGACGACTGGAGCTGCTGCGAGAGCTGGTCGGTGTCGGCGAAGGCGGGGATCTCGGTGCGGAACTGGGTGTAGGTCTGGTTGTCGCTGTCGGGGTCCTTGGCGGGGGTCCTCAGGTCACCCTCGACGGACAGGCCGGTGGCGTAGATCTCCTTGACGTTCTTCGCGGTCACCTGCTGGGTGAACTGCGTGTAGGAGACGGTCTCGACCTGGCTGTTGTCGAAGAACGACGACACCAGGAAGAAGGCTGCGTACACCACCAGAAGGGTGACGGCGAACCGCCACCAGTTGATCTTGGGACGGCCCCCGGGCGTGCCCGGCAGGCCCTCGGCCCGCCATGGCGGCTTGGTCTTGCCCTTCTCGGGGGCCTGCGGCGTTCCAGAGCGTTCCACGGCGTCACTCCCCAAATCGCCGCATACATGATCCTTTTACCCTAGGACACGAACCCCGGAAATGGCCCGGGTCACATCTCCCCATCGCTTCCGCTGCGTGTCGGGCACTGTCACGAACGCCAGACCGGGCTTCCGCATTCCCCCGTCGAGCACGACCACGGCCGCACGGGAGCTGTGCCTGCCGTACTTCACCCGGTACATCAGCATCCAGCCGTTCCTGACCGGCTGGGAGGCGAGCCAGCTGATCGTGGCTCCCTCGGGGTGGTGGTTGAGCGTCCAGCGGGCGGCAAGCAGGGCGCTGTCGCGCGGCGCCTTCTGCGTCTCGATGGGCAGCGGGCAGGTCACGAACATGCCGCGCGCTCGCGTCCCTCGCGCCACGGGCAGCACCTGCCGGGTGGTGAACGGCGCCGCACCGTACGTCTTCCACGGCTTGCCGAGCCTCGGCACGGCCAGGCCGGAGCGCCGGTCCTCGGCCGGACGGCCGGCGGCGGCCTTGAGGGCGACCTTGAGGGCGACGCGGTGGGCCTTGGCGGGCAGCCGGGGTATGCGGGCGTCGGCGTACAGGGCCTCCATGGCGGTGTAGCCGGGGGCCAGGGATGTGCCGGGCGTGGGGATCGGCCGGCCGGTGGCCGCGAGCGGCGACGTGGTCAGGGTGGTCGTGGCGGGGCCGGTCGCCGAGACCCCGCTCGGACCGGGGTCCGGCTCGTCCGGGGCGGAGGCGGTGGCCTCGGGCGTGACCACGAGGGTGACCACGACCGGGGGGACCGACGCCGAGCACTCCTGCGCCGAACAGGTCCATGACGGGGTCGGCGTGGCCTGGGGCGGGGCGGCGCCGGACGAGGACGGCTGGGCCGGTGGCGCGGCGACCGGCCCCGCGGCGACCTCGTCCGGCCCCTGCGGGAGCACGAAGACCACCCCCGCGGCGACGGCCGCCGCCGCGGCGAGCACGGCCAGCCCCCGGTACACGTCCCGCATCCGCAGATCGCCGATGCGGGAGCGCCTGGGCGGAGAGGCAGGGGGTCCCGAGCGCGCAACAGTAGTCACATCGGAACGCTTGGTCCCGTCATCCCCTTCGAGCACGACGGGAGCGTACGACATATCCCGCCATTCCGCTGGAGAAGCGACCGAAGTGAAATCATGGCCCCGTGGAACAGGTGGAGCTCCGATTCGACCCGGCCTCGCGCGAGGCCCGTACGCACACGAACCTCTCGGCGCTCCTGCAGGACGAGACCGGCCTCTGGGTGGCCGGCGACGAGACCGCGACCGTCGAGCACCTGGTGTGGACGGGCGAGCGGTACGCGGGACAGCGCACGTTCTTCCTGGCCGACTACGTGCCCCTGCCCGCGGGGCGGCACGACGAGGCCGACATCGAGGGCCTGGCCCGCGCCGACGGCCATCTGTGGGCCGTCGGCTCGCACAGCCTGAAGCGGCGGCGGGTCAAGTCCAAGGACCCGGCCAAGGCGGCCCGCCGGCTGGCCACGGTGGTCAGGGAGGAGAACCGGTTCGTCCTGGCCAAACTGCCGCTGGACCCGCTCGCCAACGCCCCGCTGCCCGGCTCGGTCCTGTCGGGCGCCGACAACCTCGCGGCGCGACTGGCGGACGACCCGCACCTGGCGCCGTTCCTGGCGCTGCCCGGCAAGGACAACGGGCTGGACATCGAGGGCGTCGCGGTCGTGGGCGAGCGGGTGTACCTGGGCCTGCGCGGGCCGGTGCTGCGCGGCTGGGCGGTGGTGCTGGAGATCCGGCCGGTGGAGGCGGGCGACCAGCGGTTGCGGCTGGACGGGCCGGTCCGCAAGCACTTCCTCGACCTCGGCGGCCTCGGGGTGCGCGACCTGGCCGTGGACGACGGCGACCTGCTGCTGCTCACCGGGCCGAGCATGAGCCTCGACGGGCCGGTGCGGGTGGTGCGCTGGCGGGTGCGGCACGCGGGCGACGTGGTGCCGGCGGACGAGCTGGAGACGGTCGCCGACCTGCCGTACGGGGTGGGCTGCGACCATCCGGAGGGCCTCGCGGTCCTCAGGGACGGGCGGCTCATGGTGGTCTACGACAGCCCGTCCCCCGCGCGGATCACGCCGGCCGGCGGGGTGCTGGCCGACGTCCACACCGTCCCCCGCTGAAGCCACACGCGGACCACCACCGGCTACGGCTGGGACACGCGCCCGTACAGCCACGGCGCCTCCGCCACGAACGTGCACGACCCGGGCTCGATCTCGGTGAACCCGGCGTCGCGGACCACGGGCAGCCCGGCGGCGACCAGGGCGGCGAAGTCGTCGCGGGCCGCCGTGCGGGCGCTCACCGTGAGGCCCCGCGCCCGCCAGGCGTCGCGCTCGGCGGGGCTGCTGGCCCACCAGGCGAGCTGGGCGGCGTGCCCGGCCTGGGCCATGGCCTTGCCCGCCGACATGGACAGCCCGGGGTTGGCCCACAGGACCGGCGGCTCGACCGGCCGGAGTTCGCGGGTGTCGGTCAGCTCGGTGCCGGACACCTGGAGCCGCGCGAGGTCGCGCGGCCACGCGTCGAGCGGCACGGGAGGGTGGACGCGCACCTCGGCCGTGCGGTGCCCGACGGTACGGCCGGGCAGCGCCTCGGCCCTGCGCCACTCGGCGCCCCTGGCCCTGCGCACCACCTTGCGGATCTTGCCGGTGGACTGCCAGGCGTGCAGCTCGTCCGCCCACTCCCCCGGGTCGTCGAGCAGGCTCAGCACGGCCATCGCGGCCGCCTCCAGCGCGTCGGTGCGCTCGGGGGGCGCGGCCCGCTCGATCCTGACGACGAGGGGCAGGACCATCAGATCGGAGACGTTCGGATCGGAGTCGTTCGGATCGGAGTCGTTCATCGCCCCCTAGCATGCCGGATGGCCAGAGACATGCCGGTGGCGGCCAGGCACAGCAGTCCGGAGCCGTACCACGCGAGGTCGTAGGCGCCGAGGTGGTCCCGGGTCAGGCCGGCGGCGACGGCCGCGATGGCCGCGCCCACCTGGTGCGCGCCGAACACCCAGCCGAACACGATCGCGCCGTCGGCCCCGTAGACCTGCCGGCACAGCGCCACGGTCGGCGGCACGGTCGCCACCCAGTCGAGGCCGTAGAACACGATGAAGATCAGCATGCTCGGCTCGGTGGTCGCCGCGAACAGGCTCGGCAGCACCATCAGCGACAGCCCGCGCAGCCCGTAGTAGACGCCGAGCAGCACCCGGGGGTTCATCCGGTCGCTGAGCCACCCGGAGGCGATCGTGCCGGCGACGTCGAAGATCCCGATGACGGCGAGCAGGCCGGCCGCGGTGGGCTCGGCCATGCCATGGTCGTGCGCGGCGGGGATGAAGTGGGTGCCGACCAGGCCGTTCGTGCTGGCACCGCAGATCGCGAAGCCGCCCGCGAGCAGCCAGAACGGCCGGGTCCGCGCCGCCGACCGCAGCACCGACAGCGCCCGGAGCGCCGCGTTGCCCGCGGCCGGCCGGACGAGCGGAGCGCCGGGCTCGGCGCCCAGGGCGGTGGTGCCCACGTCCTCGGGCCGGTCGCGCAGCAGCCACCACACGAACGGCACCACCGCCAGGGCGGAGCCGGCCACGGTCAGCGAGGCCACCCGCCAGCCGGGCCCCTGCGCCAGGTGCGCCAGCACGGGCAGGAACACCAGCTGCCCGGTGGCGCCCGCGGCCGTGAGCACGCCGGTGACCAGGCCGCGGTGCCGGACGAACCAGCGGTCGGTGACGGTCGCGACGAAGACCAGCGCCATCGACCCGGTGCCCAGGCCGACGAGGACGCCCCACAGCAGCAGGAGCTGCCAGCTCGCCGTCATCAGGACGGTCAGGCCGCTGCCGGCGGCGACGAGCAGCATGGCCGCGGCCACGACGCGGCGCATGCCGAAGCGGTCCATGAGGGCGGCGGCGAAGGGCGCGGTCAGGCCGTAGAGCACCAGGTTGATCGACACGGCGAGCGAGATCGTGCCCTTGGTCCAGCCGAACTCCTGCTGGAGGGGGGTGATCAGCACGCCGGGGGTGGCGCGGAAACCGGCGGCGCCGAGAATCGCCACGAACGCGACGGCCGCGACGAACCACGCGCGGTGGAGCCCGCGCGTGCCGGCAGGGGTGGTGCTCAAGGTCATGGGCCCCATCCTGGAGGGACCGGCGCCATGGCCGCGAGTGGCCGGAAAGCCATCATGTGAAAGAATCGGGCCATGGCACACCGGGTGGCGGTCCTCGTTCTCAACCACTTCGCGCCGCTCGACCTCGGGGTCCCGGGGCAGGTGTTCTGGGCCGCGGAGACGGCGGCCGGCGAGAAGCTGTACGAGGTGGTGACCTGCTCGCCCGGCCGCCGGGCCGTACGGTGCAGCGCCGGCTACAGCGTCGTGCCCGACCACGACCTCGACGTGCTCGACACCGCAGACACGGTCGTGGTGCCGGGCATCCACGCCGGCCGGGTCATGAAGGACGGGACCATCACGGCCGAGCTGCGTGACGCGCTGCGCGGCCGGTCCCGCGTCATGTCCATCTGCACGGGCGCGTTCGTGCTGGCCGCGGCCGGGCTGCTGGACGGCCGGCCGGCGACCACCCACTGGCGGGAGGCGGCCCGGTTCGCGGCGCTGTTCCCCCGCGTGCGGCTGGACCCGTCCGTCCTGTACGTGGACGACGGCGACGTGCTGACCTCGGCCGGGGTGGCCGCCGGGATCGACCTGTGCCTGCACGTCGTGCGGCGCGACCACGGCAGCGAGGTGGCCAACCGCGCGGCCCGCCGCTGCGTCACCCCGCCGTGGCGGGAGGGCGGCCAGGCGCAGTACGTCGACCGGCCGCTGCCCGACGCCACGGGCAACGGCACCGCCGCCACCCGCTCCTGGATGCTCGCGAGCCTCGACGCCGATCTGCCCCTGGAGGCGCTGGCGGAGCACGCGCGGATGAGCGTGCGGACCTTCACCCGGCGCTTCCGCGAGGAGACGGGCATGAGCCCGGCCCGGTGGCTGGCCCGGCAGCGGGTCGAGCACGCCCGCAGGCTGCTGGAGACCACCGACCTGCCGGTGGAGGAGGTGGCGCGGCGTTCCGGGTTCGGCACGTCGGTGTCGCTGCGCCAGCACCTGCACGCCGCCGTCGGGGTCGCGCCCCTGGCCTACCGCCACACCTTCCGGCCCGCCTGAAAGGCGCCCGGACCCTTCGCGGCCCGAGCGCCGAAAATGAGCGGCGTGCCGCCAACCTGGAGGGATAGCCTCATCCGCGTGATCTCCCTCCGGATCGGCACGTACCGATCATCCCGGACCCGTCAGGCCACCGCCGAGCGCGACAGGCGGAGGATGATCGTTGCGGGCTGAGACGCGGCAGGCGACCGGTTCCCTGTGGCGGGACCGCGACTTCCTGATCTTCTGGTGCGCGCAGACGCTGTCGGTGGCCGGCGACTCCTTCGCGCTCATCGCCGTGCCCCTGCTCGTCCTGAACGTCACCGGGTCCGTCACGCAGATGGGCGTGCTCACCGGCGTGTCGGGCGCGGCGTCCGTGGCGGCCGGGGTGTTCGCGGGCGTGCTGGCCGACCGGTTCGACCGCCGCCGGCTGCTCGTCATCTGCGACGTCGTCCGGCTCGTCCTGTACGCGACGATCCCGGTGGTCTGGGCGTTCGGCGAGCACGTGTGGCTCCTGTACGCCCTGCTGCCGCCGGCCGCGGGCGTGGGCATGGTCTTCCAGGTCACGTACGTGGCCTCGGTCCGCAGTCTGGCCGGCGAACAGCGCGTCACCGAGGCCAACGGCATGCTGTACGCCACGGCCGCCGCGGCGGGCATCCTCGGGCCCACCCTCGCGGGGGTGGTGGCCGGCCATCTGGGCGCGACCGCCGCGATCGCCATCAACGCCGCCAGCTTCGGCCTGTCCGCGCTCGGCGTCCTGCTGACCGGCGCCTCCCGCTACGCCGTGGAGCCGGCCGAGACCGCCGGGCCTGCCGGGACCGCCGGTACCGAGGAGGCCGGGACCGCGCCCGAGCGGCGGCCGTGGCGGGAGCTGCTGGCCGGGGCGGAGTTCCTCGTCCGGCAGCCGGTGCTGCGCACCCTGACCGTCCTGCTGTCGTTCTTCATCTTCATGACCCTCGGGCTGACGGACATCGTGATCTTCCGGCTCAAGCACGATCTCGGCCAGGCCGACTCGGTGGTGGGCCTCGTCCTCGGCGTGGGGGCGGCCGGCACGATGGTCGGCTCGATGCTGGTGGCACGGGTGCGGCGCTCGCTCGGGTTCGGGCCGACCTGGATCGGGGCCCAGGTCGTGTCCGGGCTGGCCATCCTGGGACTCGGCCTCGCGGGCTCCGTGTGGGGCGTGGCCGCGATCATGGCGCTCTACCTCGCCTGTGTCAGCCTGGCGGGCATCTGCTCCATGTCGCTGCGGCAGCAGGTGACGCCCCCGCACCTGCTGGGCCGCGTCACGTCGGCGTTCTGGACGATCCACTTCTCGCTCGGCCCGGTGGGCGCGGCCGTTCTCGGCTGGGGCGCCGGGACGTACGGCGCGACGACGGTGTTCGTCTTCGCGGGCGCGTCCTGCCTGGTGCTGGCACTGACCGCGCTGTTCACCCCCGTGCGGCAGCGCCATCCCGAGCGCGCCTGACCCGGGTCAGCCCCGCCCCGCGGCCCGGAACAACAGCTTCACGAGATCCTCGACCGGGCCGGGGTCCGCCGCGCGCCGCGAGGTGACCACCCCCAGGTGGCGGACCGGCCCCGGCGGCCGGATCGGCACGACGGCGACACCGTCGGCGGAGCGGTCCAGCGCGACCTCGGGGATCAGCGACACGCTCACGCCCGCGGCCACCAGCGCCTGGGCGAAGAAGTAGTCGCTGGTGCTCCCGGCGAACACCGGCTCGAACCCGGCCCCGGCGGCGTACCGGCGCAGGAACGCCTCCGTCTTCGTGCAGCCGAGCACCCACCGCTCGCCGGCCAGGTCGGCCAGGTCGACGGTCTCGCGGCCGGCCAGCCGGTGCCCCACCGGGAGGACCACCGACAGCGGGTCGTCCATCAGCGGCGTCCACTCCAGCGCCGGCCGGTCGCCGTGGACGAGCGGCAGCGGGCCGTCGAAGTGGTAGGCGAGGGCGAGGTCGGCCACCCCTTCGCGCACGAGCGGCAGGCTGTCCTCCGGCTCGCGCTCCAGCACGTTCACCTCGACGTCGGGGTGGGCGGCCACGAACGCGGTGAGCGCCCCCGGCAGCAGGCGCCGGCCGCCGCTGCTGAAGGTGGCGACCGTCAGCCGGGGACGGCCGGCCGCGATCCGGTCGATGCGCTCCTGCGCGCTGCGCAGCTCGGCGAAGACCACCTCGGCCGCCTCGACGAGCAGGCGGCCCGACTCGGTGAGGACCACGCCGCGCGTGCTGCGCTCGACGACCGGCGCGCCGATCGAGCGTTCGAGGCCGGCGATCTGCTGCGACACCGCCGAGGGCGTGAACATCAGCGCGGCGGCGGCCCTGCTGAAGCTGCCGTGCCGGGCCACCTCGCGCAGGACCCGGAGCCGCTGCACGTCGATCAACAGTTCTCCTAACGGCCTGGTAAGCGGATCGGCACTTCTGCTCACCGCCGCGTCCCGGCAGGCTCTGTGCCGTGAAGAGCGTATGCGTCATCGGCGGCAGCCGTTACTTCGGACTGCGCCTCCTCGAACGGCTCCGCGACGCGGGCGCCGCCGTCACGGTGGTCAACCGCGGCTCGGCCCCACCGCCTCCGGGCGTCGCGCACGTCGTCGCCGACCGCGACGACGAGCAGGCGCTGAGCGCCGCCCTCGGGGCGCGGACGTTCGACGTGGTGGTGGACCAGGTCTGCTACACGCCGCCGCAGGCGGCGGTCGCGCGGCGGGTCTTCGGAGGACGCACGCCGCGGTACGTCATGACCTCCACCATGGAGGTGTACGACCCGGCCACGTCCGGACTGGTCACCCCCGCCCCACCGGGCGTCCTCGTGCCGGAGAGCGCGCTGGACCCGTCCTCGTGGCCGGCGGACGGTGCTCCGGCGGCGCCTCGCGGCTCCCGGCTGCCCGCCGAGGCCGTCCGGTACGCCGAGGACAAGCGGCGGGCCGAGGCGGTGCTGGCCCGGGAGAGCCCGTTCGCGTTCCTCGCGGTGCGCGCCGCCCACGTGCTCGGCCTACGGGCGCACGACTTCACCGGCCGGCTCCGGCACTACGCCGAGCGGATCCTCGCCGGCCGGCCCGTCGCGGTCCACCGCCACCCGTTCCGCACCTCCTTCACCAACGACGAGGAGATGGCCGGGCTGCTGGCCTGGGCGGCGTCCACGGACCACACCGGAGCGCTCAACGCCTGCTCCCACGGGCCGCTCGGCGTGACCGAGCTGTGCGACGCCGTCGCGGCCCGGACCGGCCGGACGCCGGTGTACCGCGTGGTGAGCCCCGGCGAGGAGGCGTCGCCGTTCTCCTTCGACCGCCACTACGCCATGGACAACGGGCTGGCCTCCCGGCACGGCTTCGCGTTCACGACCACCGCCGACTGGCTTCCCGAGGCCGTCGCCACGACCCTCCACGAGCTGAAGGCGGCCTGACATGAGCACGAGTCCTCCACCCGCCGCAGCGACGCGGAGCCGCCGCCTCGGCCACACGGACGTCGGCGCGATCGGCCTCGGCGCCATGCCCCTGTCCATCGAGGGCCGCCCCGGCGAGGCGCGGGCCGTGGCGACCGTCCACGCCGCCCTCGACGCGGGCGTCACGCTCATCGACACGGCCGACTCGTACCACTGGCACGCGGGCGAGACCGGCCACAACGAGGAGCTGATCGCCCGCGCCCTCGCCTCCTACGGCGGCGACCGCGACCGCGTGCTCGTCGCCACGAAAGGCGGGCGCGGCCGGCCCGGGGACGGCTCCTGGACCGTGACCGGCACGCCGGAGCAGCTGAGACGGGCCTGCGAGGGATCGCTGCGGCGGCTCGGCGTGCAAACCCTCGACCTCTACCAGCTCCACAAGCCCGACCCGGACGTCCCGTGGGCCGACTCCGTCGGCGCGCTGCGCGACCTCCTCGACGAGGGCAAGATCCGCATGGCGGGGCTGTCGAACGTGGACACCGCCCAGATCCTGGAGGCCCGCGACATCCTCGGTGACGGCCTGGTCTCCGTCCAGAACCGCTATTCCCCGGCGGTCCGCGACGGCGAGCCCGAGCTGGAGCTGTGCGAACGTCTCGGGCTCGCGTTCCTGCCGTGGAGCCCGCTCGGCGGCCTGTCGCGCAGCTCCCTGGACGGCCCCTCCCGGGAGCAGCGGCCCGCGCCGCGGTTCGCCGCGTTCCACGAGATCGCGGCCGAGCGCGGGGTCAGCCCGCAGCGCGTCGCCCTCGCGTGGCTCCTGGCCCGCTCCCCGGTGATCATCCCCATCCCGGGCGCCAGCCGCCCGGAGACGATCCGCGACTCGGCCGCCGCCGCGGCCCTCACCCTGACCCCCGCCGAGCTCTCCCGACTCACCATCGCCCGATGATCCCGGGTGGTCACTGTGTCAGGAAGGCCTGGTGGTCGGTCAGGGCGAGCATGCGGACGAAGGAGATGAGTCTCAGCAGGCCGCGGGCCGGCGGGCGCAGCCACGGGCGGCTGTCCGGTGCGTGTGCGAGCGCCCACAGGCGCGGAACTCGGTTCACGCCACCAGCCTGACCCCGCCCCCTACCATCGGTCCAACACACTCTTTCGCTACCAGCCATCGCTATCGTAGATGGGTGGAGATCCGCCAGGTCCGTCATTTCGTCGCCGTCACCACGCACGGCAGCTTCACCGCCGCCGCGCGGGCCGAGGTGATCGTCCAGTCCGCGCTCAGCGCCTCCATCCGCAAGCTGGAGCGCGAGCTGGGCGCAGAGCTGTTCGAACGGACCGGGCGCCGCCCCGTGCTCACCCCGGCGGGCGCGGCCTTCCTGCCGGCCGCGCGGGCGCTGCTGGCCGAGGAGGCGTCGGCGCGCGAGGCGGTCTCGGCGGTGACCGGCCTGACCTCCGGGCGGGTGGCCATCGGCACCATCCAGACGCTCACCAGCGTCGACCTGCCCGCCGAGCTGGCCGCCTTCCACCGCGTCTGGCCCGGCATCCAGATCTCCGTCATCGACGCCACCACCGCGGGCCTGCTGGACGCCCTCCTGGCCCGCGAGATCGACCTGGCCTACCTCGCCCTGGACGACTCCGCCCTGCCCGGCGGGCTGACCGGATTCGCCTCCTGGCAGGAGGAGCTGGTGCTCATGACCTCGCCCGAGCACCGGCTGGCGGGCGCCGGACGCACCCTGCTCTCGGACCTGGTCGCCGAGCCGTTCGTGGACTTCCGCGCCGGCACCGGGCTGGAGACCAGCGTGCACCGCCTGGCCGCCGGATGCGGCCTGCACCGCCGCATCACCTGCGAGGTCACCCAGATACGGCTGCTGGCTGACCTGGTACGGGCCGGCATCGGCGTGGCCATCGTCCCGCGGCAGGTGGCCGAGTGGGCCGGCCTGCCGAGCGTGCGCATCCGCCAGCCCGACCCGCCGAGGACCGTGGTGCTGGCAGGCCGCTCCCCCGCCCCCGCCAACCCGGCCGCGGGCGCGCTCCTGGCGCATCTGACCTCGGGCTCCGGCCCGGCCCGGACGAGGTCCCCCCTTCAGCGGTTGACAGCGTCGCGCACCAACGGAGATCGTTCCTGACAAAGATCGATTCTGGCTCGACCGGGGAAGAGCGCGATGAAGCTGATCAACGGCGGATTGCTCGCCGGTGTTGCCGTGGCGGTCGTGGGAGCCCTCCTGGCCCGCCGGCGTTACGTGGTGGTCACCGTCGAGGGGCCCAGCATGGCCCCGACGCTCGACGACGGCGACCGCGTCCTGGTACGGCGGCGGACGATCGACCAGGTGTCCCGAGGCGACGTCGTCGTGCTGGAGCCGCCGCCGGATCCCGCCGGGCGGATCCTGCCCGGCCCGCCGGGGGCGGACGGACGGCGCTGGAACATCAAGCGCGCCGTGGCCTTGCCCGGCGACCCCGTGCCACCCGGCGTACCCGGCGGCGACGCCGAGGAGCGGGTGCCCGCGGGCGCGCTCGTGGTCCTCGGCGACAACGGCCCCCAGAGCGTCGACTCCCGGCAGCGCGGCTTCTTCCACGCCGGCAGCCTGCTCGGGGTCGCGCTGCGCCGGCTGGGCGGGAGCTCTCTCTAGAGCGGAGCGGAGGGCACGCCTGTGGAGTTCCGACTTCTTGGCCCGATGCGGATCCAGGCCGGCGGCTCGGCCGTCAGGATCACGGCGCCCAAGCAACGCACCGTGCTCGCCATGCTGCTGGCGCGGGCCGGTCACGTCGTCCCGATCCGGTCGCTGGTGACGGAGGTCTGGGACGACCGTCCGCCCCGCTCGGCCGTGGCGAACCTGCGCACGTACCTCACGCAGCTGCGCAAGCTGCTGCCGCCCTCCGCCGACCCGGCGGCCGAGCGGCTGGTCACCTCCGAGGCCGGCTACCTGCTGCGGGTGGGGCCGGGGGAGTTCGACCTGTTCCAGTTCGAGGAGCTGTCCGGGCACGGCGGCCGGGCGCTGGCCCGGCGCGACCTGGGGGCGGCGCTGGACGCCTACAGCCGGGCCCTGTCCCTGTGGGAGGGGATGGCGGCCGAGGACGTGCCGCTCGGGCCGACCCTGCGGGAGGTCGTCGCCCGCCTCACCGACCGCTACCTGGGGGTGGTGGAGGAGCACACCGAGATCCAGCTCGCCCTCGGCCGGTACCCGGCGGCGGTCGGACGGCTGCGCGAGGTCGTCGCCCAGTACCCGCTGCGCGAGCGGCTCCACGGGCAGCTCATGGTGGCGTTGTACCGCAGCGGCGACATGGTGGGGGCGCTGGAGGCGTTCGCGGTGGCCCGCCGGGTGCTCGCCGAGGAGCTGGGCATCGACCCGGGCCCGGACCTGCTGCGCCTGCACCAGGCTGTGCTGCGCCGCGACGCGAGCCTCCTGGCGCCTCCCCCGCCCGCCACGCCCGCTCCTCCCGAGCCCTCCCCTGCTGCCCCCGGCCCGCTCCTCCCCGGCCCGCTCCAGCCGGCGGCGGGCCCCGGATGCGTCCAGGCCCGGTGCGCGGGCGGTTTCGGGCCGCGCCAGCTTCCCCTCGCGCCCAAGGTGTTCGTCGGCCGTACGGCGGAGCTGGCCCGCCTGCGAACCGTGCTGACCGCCGCCCCCGAGTCCGGCGCCGGCCCGGCGGTGCTGGCGCTGCACGGCCCCGGCGGGGTCGGCAAGTCGGCGCTCGCGCTGCGCGCCGCCCACGCCGTCGCCGACCACTACCCCGACGGCCAGCTCTACGTCGACCTCCAGGGCTCTTCCCCCGGGCTGCCGGCGCTGAGCCCGGCCGAGGCGCTGGGCCGGTTCCTGCGCGCTCTCGGGGTGGCTCCGGACGGGGTCCCGGCCGCCCCGGCCGAGGCGGCGGCGCTCTACCAGTCGTCGCTGGCGGGCCGGCGGGTCCTGGTCGTGCTCGACAACGCCGTGGGGGCGGCCCAGGTGGCGCCGCTGCTGCCGGCGGGAGGCGGCTGCGCGGTCCTGGTCACCAGCCGGGCGGCGCTGACGACCGTGGACGCCGTACCCGTGGCCGTCGGGCTGCTCGGCGAGGCCGACTGCGTGCGGATGCTGGCCGCGCTGGCCGGGGAGGCGCGCCTGGCGGCCGAGCCGGAGGCGGCGGCCGAGATCGCCCGCTGGTGCGGCGGGCACCCGCTGGCGTTGCGCATCGCCGGCGCCCGCCTGGCGGCGCGGCCCGACTGGTCGTTCGCGCGCTTCGGCGAGCGGCTGCGCGACCAGCGGGGCAGGCTGGACGAGCTCCAGGCGGCCGGGCTGAGCCTGCGCTCCTGCTTCGAGGTGGGGTACGGCACGCTGACGGGCGCCGCCCAGGCCGTGTTCCGCCTGTTCGGCGTGCTGGAGGTGCCGGAGATGGGCGTGGAGCCGGTCGCCGCGATGGCCGGCACGGGTCACAAGGCGGCCGAGGCGGCACTGGACGAGCTGGCCGAGGCGCGGCTGCTGGAGCCGGTGGGCGACGGGCGCTTCCGCGTCTACGATCTGCTGCGGCTGTTCGCCGCCGAGCTCGCCGCCGCCCACGACCCGCCGAGGGAGCGGGCACGGGCGTTGCGCCGCGCCCTCGACGCGTACCTCGACCTCTGCCGGCAGACGCACGACCTGCTGCAACCGCACCTGCGCGGCGGCGGGGGGCGCCGCAGGGGCGGGGGACGCGAACCCGGGCCGCTGCTGTCCGGCCCGGTCGCGGCCGCGCGCTGGCTGGACACGGAGCTGCGCTGCCTGGTGGCGGCGGCCGCGCAGGCCGCGCGCGGTGAGCCGGACGTCGCGCGCTTCGTCACGGAGCTGATGCCGCTGGTCAAGTCCGCGGCGATGAAGGGCGGCCACTGGCGGGAGCTGGAGACCCTCTCCCGCCTGGCGATCAGCGTGGCGCGACGCGAGGGCGACCGCGCCACGGAGGCGGCCACGCTCGTCACGCTGGGGCTGCTGGAGTGGCGGGGCGGCCAGGCGGAGGCGGCGCGCGACCTCATGAGCCGCGCCCTGGGCCTCTGGCGCGAGGTGGACGACCGCGAGTCCGAGGGCCTGGCCCTGCACAACCTGGGCTGGCTGAGCATGAGGACCGGCGACCTCGGCGCGGCCCTCGACCACATCACCGCGAGCCTGCGGCTGCTGGAGGCCCGCGGGTCCAGCCGCCTCGGGCTGGTTGGCCACGACCTGGGCGAGGTGCTGCTCCGGCTGGGCAGGCACGCCGAGGCGGCCGACCGGTTCGAGCACTGCCTCGCCGTCCGGCGCGCCGACGGCGACCTGTACGGCGAGAGCATCACGCTGGCGGCGCTCGGCCGCGCGTACGGGCTGCTGGACCAGCGGGACAGGGCCCTGGCGACGCTGGACGAGGCGCTGGCCCGCTGCCGGGACACGGGCAACCGGGAGGACGAGTGGGAGGCGCTGCTGGCCAGGTCCGAGATCCTGCTGCGCCAGGGCGACCCGGCCGCGGCCGAGGCGGACCTGGTCCGCGTCCTGGAGCTGACCGCGCGGATCGGCGACGCGTACGGCCAGGCGGCCGGGGCGCGGCAGCTCGCCCGGGTCCGCTCGGCGATGGCCGACCCGCGCGCCGATGCGGACGCGCGCCGGGCCGGGGAGCTGTTCGCGGACCGCGCGCTGCGCCGCGATCCGGCCCTCGAGCGGCTGCTCACGGGCCGGTTGTAGCGCAACTGTATGAGTCGCTGTATGCCCCCCAAATAGCTTTTTGGCCTGACCGCATCGCAACGGAAGGAGCGTGGATCCATGTCCAACGTCCTGGGCAGGCTCGGCGACCGCATGCTCGAGAAGCTGGTCCCGAAGACGTCCGCGAAGGCCGCCTACGAGTACTACGTTCACTGCTACTGCAGGGAGCGCTCCGACTTCAGGAAGCTCTGCACGATCATCAACGGCAGGACCGCCTGCGGATCCTGCTACGTGTTCAGGACCTGCGGAGCCTGAGCCTTGTCGCACCGGTCCGGCGGCGGGCCTCCGCCGCCGGACCGGCGCCAGGCCCGCCGCCGGCGCGCCACCGCCGCGCGTGCCGGCGACCTGATGGAGCTGTCCACCGTCTGATGTGAGGTCACCCCATGGCTTTCCTGATCGCCGCAGTCGTGCTCGTCGGCGTGCTGTGCCTGCTGAACCTGCTGCTCATGATGGGCGTGCTCCGGCGGCTGCGCGAGCACACCGCCGAGCTGCAGCGCCTGGCCGGCGGGCCGATGACCCCCCTGGCGTACGACCCGACGGTGCTGGTCGGGCGGGCGCTGCCCGAGGGCGCGGCCGGTGCGCGGCTGGTGGGCTTCTTCGACGTCGGGTGCGACACGTGTCACGAGCGGGCGCCGGAGTTCGCCGAGACGGCCCGCGACGAGAACGGCGGCGCCCTGGCCGTCGTCACCGGCGATCCCGCCGAGGCGGGCGACCTGCTGGATCTCTTGAGCGGTGTGGCCGGCGTCGTGACCGGCGACGACGCCCTGCGGATCGCGGAGTCGGTCGGCGTCAAGGCGTTCCCGACCTTCCTGCGCACCGGCTCCGACGGCACGGTCGTGGCCGCGGACACGGAGCTGACCGGCCTCGCCCCGCTGGCGCACCGCGGGTGACCATGGTGGGCGAGGAGCGGCGCCCACCTGAGAACAACCCCGACTTCTCTCGTGTCGTAAGATCAGGGCACTTCAGGAGAGTGGTAGGGCTGTGGACATCCGCGTGCTGGGCCCGCTGGAGATCGTCGGCGACGACGGGCGGTCGCTTCGGATCGGCTCGCTGAAGCTGCGGGCGATGGCGAGCGTGCTGGTGCTGGCGGAGGGCCGGCCGGTGGCCCCGGCCACGCTGATCGACCGGTTGTGGGGCGAGGAGCCGCCGGCCGAGGCGCAGGCGTCGCTGCACTCGTACGTGTCCAACCTGCGCCGCCTGCTGGAGCCGGGACGCCGCGCCAGGGCGCGGAGCCTGCTGACGTTCGGGCCGGTGGGCTACACGCTGGCCATCGATCAGGAGCACGTGGACACCACGCGTTTCCTGCGCCTGGTCGGGCAGGCCGAGCAGGCGGCCGAGCCCGCCGAGGCGGAGCGGCTGGCGGCCGCGGCGCAGGCGCTGTGGCGTGGCGAGCCGTACCAGGACCTGGACGACCAGGCGCACGTGGCCGCTGTCCGGGCGCGGCTCACCGAGGCCCGGGAGCGGGCCCGCGAGCTGCGGGTGAGCGCCGTCATCCAGCAGGACCGCCACGGCGAGCTGCTGGGCGAGCTGGAGGCGCTGACGTACGAGCACCCGCTGCGCGAACGGCTGTGGGCGCTGCGGGCGCTGGCGCTCTACCGGAGCGGCCGCCAGGGCGAGGCCCTGGAAACGCTGCGCACGGCGCGCCGGATCCTGGCCGAGGAGCTCGGCATCGACCCGGGCGAGGAGCTGCGCGAGCTGGAACGCGACATCCTCGGACAGTCCCCCGCGCTGCTCCCCCACCGGCCGCCGCCCGAGCCGCGGGTGGCCGGGCAGGGGATCACGGGCCGGAAGGAGGAGCTGGCCGCGCTGGACGGGCTGCTGGAAGCGGCGGCGGCGGGCCGGCCGGGGTTCTCGCTGGTCACCGGGGAGCCGGGGATCGGCAAGACGCGACTGGCCGAGGAGCTGGTGAGCCGGGCCCGCGCCCGGGGCTTCACGGTCGCGGTGGGACGGTGCGCGGCGACGGAGGGCGCGCCGGCGTTCTGGCCGTGGGTGACGGTGCTGGAGCGGCTGGCCGAAACGCTGCCGCCCCTGCCCGCCGACGTGCGCGCCAACCTGCCCGGAATCGGCTCCGCGACCGGGACCGACCCCGAGGGCGCGCGGTTTCGCACCTACGAGGCGGCCGCGCGGGCGCTGACCGCGGGCCGGCGGCCGGTGCTGGTGGTGCTGGACGACCTGCACTGGGCGGACCGGTCCTCGCTGCGGCTGCTGAGTTACCTGGCCGAGTACGTGCTGGACGGCAGGCTGGCCCTGGTGGGGACGGCACGCGACTGGCCGCCGCCGGAGGGCGCGCTGGCCGAGGCGTTCGAGGCGCTGTCGCGCCGGCAGGCGGTGCGGCTGCCGCTGTCCGGCCTTTCGGCGGCCGACCTGGCCGAGCTGACCCCGGCGGGCACGGACGTGTCGGCGCTCAGGGACCGCACGAACGGCAACCCGTTCTTCGTCACGGAGCTGATGCGTTACCTGGAAGCCGGATCGCCGGGCCACGGCACGCTGCCGCTGGGCGCGCGGGACGTCGTGCTCGGCCGGGTCAACCGGCTGCCCGAGGCGTCGGCCGCGTTGTTACGGGTGGCGGCGGTGGCCGGGCGCGAGTTCGACGTGGCGATCGTGGCCGAGGCCGCCGGGCTCGACCTGGACGCGGCGCTGGACCGGCTGGAGCCGGCCATCGCCGCCCACCTGGTCGCGGAGGGGCGGCCCGGCCGGTTCCTGTTCGTGCACGCGCTGGTCCAGGAGGCGCTCACCGAGGTGGTGCCGGTACTGCGCCGGGCCCGGCTGCACGCCGCCGTGGCCGCCGCGATCGAGTCGCGAACCGGCGGCTCGTCCTCCGACCGGCTGTCCGCCGCCGCCCACCACTGGCTCCAGGCGATCCCCGCGGGCCACACCGCCCGTGCCTGGCGGGCGGCGTGGCGGGCGGCCGAGGAGGCCAAGCGGCTTCGCGCGTACGACGCGGCCGTCGAGCTGCTGGAACGGGCCGAGCGGGTGGCCGAGGACGACCCGGAGCTGGGCGAGGCCGAACGCATGGACCTGCTGTCCGCCCTGGCCGAGGCCAGGTTCGGGGCGGGCGACTCGCTGGGGCAGGAGGCGGAGCTGACGCGGATCCGCCGCCTGGCCAAGCAGGCGGGCGACCGGCGGCGCTGGATCGAGGCCGCGACCGGGTACGGCGGGCGCATCCTGCAACCCTGGAAGGTCTACGGCGACCACGACGCCGACCTGATGGCGGACCTGACGGAGCTGGCCGCCGACGAGGGGCTGGAGCCGTCCGCCCGGGCCCGGGTGCTGGCCTGCCTGGCGCTCCAGTCGTACTACCAGCCGGGGCGGGACCCCGCGCAGCGGGACCGGTGGAGCGCTGAGGCGGTGCGGCTGGCCCGCCAGGAGAACGACGCGACGCTGCTGGGCCGGGTGCTGTTCGCCCGCTACTACGCGCTGCTCGACCCGGACTCGGTGCTCCCGCGGCTGGGGGCGGGCGAGGAGATGGCCCGCGCCGGGCTGGAGGCGGGCGACGACGAGCTGCGCACGATCGGGCTCACCTGCCAGGGCGGCACGCTGCTGGAGCTGTGCCGGGTGCGGGAGGCCCTGGACGTGCTGGCCGAGGCCGAGCGGCTGATCGGCCGTACGCACATGCCGTACCTGCGCATCATGCTGAACTGGCTGCGGCTCGGCGTCCTCGTCAACCGCGGCGACCTGGAGGCGGCCGAGTCGCTGCTCGCGGCCACCGCCGCCGAGCAGCGGACCACCTCGATGTGGGGAGTGGAGACCACCACGGCCGGCGCCACGTACCAGGTCGCGCTCATGCGCCTGCGCCGCGGAGCGGCGGACGCGGTGCAGCCGCCGCAGGACATCTCCCACGATCAGCTCGACCGGTTCAACCTGGACGGGTACGCCCACTACCTGGTGGTCAGCGGCCGGCTGGAGGAGGCCCGGCGGGTGCTCGGGCCGTGGGAGCGGCAACCGCCGATCCCCCGCACGTTCGTCTACCTGTTCTGGCTGGTCGTCCGCTGCGAGGTCTGGGCGGCGCTGGGCGACCGCAGGGCCTGCGCCGACCTCTACGCGGCGGCCTCGCCGTACGCCGACCGGATGGGGATCGCCGGGCTGAGCATGCTGATGTGGCCGGTCAGCCGGTCATTGGCGCAACTGGCCGAGGCCATGGGCGACACCGAGGCGGCGCGGCGGCACGCCGAGCACGCCGAGGGCGTGGAGCGGGAGCTGGCTCAGCCCCACAGGTAGGCGGCGCGCCTGCGGTAGCGACCGCCGGCCACGGTGCTGAGCAGCAGCAACGACTTGGGGGACGTCCTGCGCAGGTGGGCCTCGACCTCGGCCGGCAGCTCGGAGGTGATCCAGCCGAGCAGCGTGACCAGCCCGCGGAGGCCGTACTGCTTGCTGATCGTCTTGTGCGTCTCCGCGTCCTCCTCCGGCGTGATGTGGGCCATCATCAGCGGGATCCCGTCGATCTCCTCGTGTGCCAGGTGCGCGCCCAGGGTGTCGGCCAGCGCGCGCAGGGCGACCATGAGCCGCTCGCGCCCCGGCTCGGACGGGCCGGCGTCGAACGCCTGGAAGGCCTCGGTGCTCTCGCGGATCCAGTGGTCGCAGGCCGCGTGCTCGGCCTCCAGCGCGTCGATCGTGCCGATCGCCTGCGGCGCCCGCTCCCGCAGCAGCGGCCAGATCGTCTCGTCCTCGGCGGTGTGATGGTGGTGCAGCACGAACAGCACCCACGCGTGGTGCTCGCGCAGGGCGGTGACGCGCCGGCGGTCGTCGAGGCGGACCCGGCCGACCGCGGTGATCAGGTGTCCGAGGTCGCGGCGGAAGCCGAAGTGCGCCAGGTACATGTTGCTCATGTCGAGCGGCCCGGGCGCGGCGGCGGCCTGGCCGGGAAGCGTGATCTGCGGCACGTTCGGGTGGGCGGCGGTTCGCATGGTCGTCTTCCTTGTCGTCCTGGAGGGATGCCGCCATGGTGGCTCCCCGCTCTTGGGCGGCTCTGGAGGCTCGGCCCCAAGAGCGGCCCAAGGACCCGTCATCAGCGTGTGCGGTCATGACGCTCACGCCCCCCTCCCCGACGTTCCGGAGCTCCATGGTGTGCGCCTACACCTCGCTCACCCGCGACGAGCGGCCCATCACCTGGCCGGTCACCCCGTACACCGGTCCCCGCGGCACGATCGACGTCAGCACCGGCCTGACCTATCCCGACAAGGCCGAGCGGGCGCGCCGCGATCCGCGCGTCGCCCTGCTGTTCGAGGGTGACCCGGTGGTGCTGGTGCAGGGCCAGGCCACGGTCCGCGACGCCGACCTGCAGGCCAACACCGACCGGTACGTCCGCGACTCCCAGGCCAAGGTCCCGGACGCCTTCTCGGGGCTGCCGCGGTTCCTGGTCAGGTGCCTGACCTGGTACTTCGCCCGGATCTACGTCGAGGTGACACCCGAGCGGATCACCTGGTGGCCCGGCGGCGACCTGACCCGCGACCCGCTGACCTGGACCTGCCCGCCCGGCACCACGGCCCCCGCCTCCGACCCGGCCCCGTCGGGCCCCCGCCTGCCCGGCCGCTCCGCTCCGCCCGCCGACTGGCGCCCGTACGCCCGCCGGGCCCGCGACCTGGGCCGGCCGACCGTGTCGGCGGTGGCCGACGGCCTGCCCGTGACCGTGCCCGCGCGTGCCTTCTCCGCCACCGCGACCGGGTACGAGTTGCGCCTCCCCGCCGGTGTGACCGTCGGGCCGGGACCGGTGTGCCTGACCTTCCACCGGCACGATCCCGGCATGCGGTGGCAGGAGAACGTCGTGCTGCTCGGCACCGCCACCGCCCCTGGCGACGACCGGCTGACCGTCGCGATCGACCGCGCGCTGCCCGACTGGAGCCTGCCCGAGGACCGCCGCCTGCGGACCCGTTCCTTTCTCGGCCACGGCAGGCAGCTCAGGCGCCGGCTGAAGGCCGAGGCCGCCCGCCGCGCCCAGCCGGTGCCGAAGGTCCGCCTCCAGGCGCGCTGACGCCGCGGGGTCAGGCCGCCGGTTCGCAGCGGGCCCGGCGGCCGCGCGGGCACCGGGCCCGCCCCCACCTTTCACTGTTAGTTCATCCGAGAAGTTAACGCAAGATCTGGTTAAAACCACATGACTCTTGCTAAGAATTGGGAGCTGCAGCAGATCGACTCCCGTTCCGCCCCCCGTGGGAGACCCCCTCTCCCGCCCTCCCCCCTGGGAGACGCATGGACGACGATCGGCGGCTCGCCGGCCACCTTCTCGACCGTTCCCGCCGAGGCTTCCTCGGCATGACCGGCGCCGCGTTCGCGCTGGCGTTCACCACCCGCCTGGCCGACCCGTGGACGGCGGAGTCCACCGTCTCCCGTTCGGCCGACTACCCCTTCCAGCTCGGCGTCGCCTCGGGAGATCCGCTGCCCGACGGCGTCGTGCTCTGGACCCGCCTCGCCTCCCGCCCGCTCGAACCGCTCGGCGGCATGCCGTACACCCGCATTCGCGTCTCCTGGGAGGTGGCCGAGGACGACCAGTTCAAGCGTCGCGTACGGCACGGCGACGCCTGGGCGACACCGGAGTACGGCCACTCCGTGCACGTGGACGTGCGCGGGCTCAAACCGGGACGCGACTACTTCTACCGGTTCAGGACCGGCGGCGAGATCAGCCCGGTCGGCCGCACCAGGACCGCGCCCGTCACCGCCGACCGGCTCAAGATCGCGTTCGCGTCGTGCGCGTCGTGGCCCGACGGCTTCTACACCGCCTACCGGCACCTCGCCGCGGAGAACCCCGACGTGGTCTTCCACCTCGGCGACTACATCTACGAGTACGGCATCGTGCCCACGGGCGGCCGCCGGAACACGCCCGTGCCGGACCCCTTCCGCGTCCAGTGCGACACCCTCGACCGCTACCGCATCCAGTACGGCCTCTACAAGAGCGACCCGGACCTGCAGGCGGCCCACCACGCGGCCCCCTGGATCGTCACCTGGGACGACCACGAGGTGCTCGACAACTACGCCGGCGACGTCGGCCCCGGCGGCAACGTCACCGAGCAGGACTTCCTGGTGATCAGGGCCAACGCCTACCGCGCCTTCTGGGAGAACCTGCCCCTGCGGTTACCGCAGCTCCCCGACGGGCCCGACAGCCGGCTCTACCGGCGGTTCGACTTCGGCAGGCTGGCCCGGTTCAACGTGCTCGACACCCGCCAGTACCGATCCGACCAGGTGTGCGGCGACGGGCAGCAGATCGACTGCGCCGAACGCCTCGACCCCTCCCGCACCATGCTCGGCGACGAGCAGGAGAAGTGGCTGCTCGACGGCCTCGGCCGCTCGCCCGCCAAGTGGAACGTCCTCGCCCAGCAGATCGCCATGTGCCAGCTCGACTTCGACCCCGGACCGGCGCAGAAGCTCAGCATGGACCTGTGGGACGGCTACAAGGCCGCCAAGGACCGCGTGCTCAACGGCATCGTCGAGCGCGGCGTGTCCAACCCGGTCGTGCTCACCGGCGACATCCACTACAACCTCGCCGGCGAGCTCAAGGCCGACTTCAACGACCCCGCCTCCCCCACCATCGGCGTCGAGCTGGTCTGCACCTCCGTCACCAGCGGCGGCAACGGCAGCGCCTCGACCGGCGTCCCCGCCGGCGGGTCCGACCCGGTCAACCCGCACATCAGGTTCTCCGGCTACCAGCGCGGCTACGTGAGCTGCGAGGTGACCCCTGAAGCCTGGCGCACCGACTACCGGGTGGTCCCCTACATCGACCGGCCCGGCGCGCCGGTGGAGACCAAGGCCAGTTTCGTCACCGTCGACGGCCGGCCCGGCCTGAACGTGGCGTGAGGAAGGAGATGACCGTGAACAGACACCGACTGGCCGCCGGGATCCTCGCGCTCGGGCTCCTGTCCGGCCCCGTGGTGGCGGCCGTCGCCGACGCGGGCGAACCCCCGGAGCCGGCCGTGCGGACCCCCGAGCCGGCGCTG
This sequence comes from Nonomuraea sp. NPDC005501, assembly GCF_040605905.1. Classification (NCBI taxonomy): domain Bacteria; kingdom Bacillati; phylum Actinomycetota; class Actinomycetes; order Streptosporangiales; family Streptosporangiaceae; genus Nonomuraea; species Nonomuraea sp. NPDC005501. The sequence goes on from NZ_JBEXDT010000020.1 coordinate 30,261, forward strand.
GCCCCGCAGTCCCAGCCCGAGCCGCAGGTCCGCCTGCGGCCCTCCCGTGAGCGCGGGCGCACGGGCCGGATCACGCCCGTCGCCGGCGCGGAGCGCCTCCAGGTGCCCGCGGGCGTCGACCCGGCCTGCGCGCCGTGGATCGAGGCCGGTCTGCGCAACGGCGGCGGCAAGGCCGTCTACGCCGACCTGTTCGCCGAGATCAAGCCGCCGCTGACCGCCTCCCGGCCGATGATCTCCAGCTACCTGCCCGCGGGCTACGAGCTCGGCGTCAAGCTGCTCATCGGCATCCCGCCGGAGGCGCCGCTCGGCGAGTACCCGCTGACCCTGCGGACCGGCTCGGAAAGCCTGACGGTGCCGATCACCGTCGTGGACCTCGCCGGCCTGGACAACGGCGGCAACGTGGCGCTGCGCCGTACCGTGACCGCGTCGTCGGCCCACACCGGCGGCAACTACCCCGCGTGCAGCGTCGTGGACGGCGACCGCAGCTCCGACGGCTGGGCGGGCGGGAACGGCTGGAACGACGCCACCTCCCGGACGTGGCCGGACACCCTGGACATCACGCTCGGCCAGGAGCGGACCCTGTCGCGGGTGGACCTGTACACCATCGACACCGCCCGCTACCCCGCCTCGACGTACGGCCTGCGCGACTGGGACGTCCAGGTCCGGACCGGCGGGCAGTGGCAGACGGTGGCGGAGGTGCGGGGCAACACCTCGGGCGTGGTCCGCTCCGACTTCGCCCCGGTCTCGGCGGACGCGGTCCGCATCCTCACCCGGGCCTCCAACGGCGCCAACGATTTCAGCCGGGTCATCGAGGTGGAGGCCTACTGACGGGCTTGAGGGAAAGGGCTGCCGCCTCGGCCCTGAGACGACGAGATCCCGCCCGATCGAGGTGATCGGGCGGGATCTCGTGAACACTCCGGGGTGGAGCTATGGGGATTCGAACCCCAGACCTCCTCCATGCCATGGAGGCGCGCTACCAACTGCGCTATAGCCCCGTGGTGCGTGCACCAGTGTATCGGACTCCCCGGGCCGCCGCGCACGGCCGGCGGCCCGCGGATCCGCCCGTCCAGGGGGACGGGCGGCGGTCAGCCGAGTGTCCGGGCCTGGTCGATGAGGCGGGCCAGCTCGCCCACCATCGGGTCCTCCGCCGCCTCGGCCAGCCGCCTGGCGTGCTCCCCCAGCACCGGCAGGTCGAGCCCGAACGCGTCCCGGTCGCGCAGGTACAGGGCGAAGGCGGCGGCCGTCACGTCCACCTGCAGCCGGACCGGCGCCTTCTCCCAGATCGAGGGGGCCAGCGCGGCCACGTCCACCGCCCGGCCCGCCTCCGCGGGGGCACGCGTGTCGGGGTCCTGCCAGCGGACGGTCGCCTGGGCGAGCTGCCCCGTGGCGCCCGGCTTCAGCCGCACGCTGTAGAGGGCGGTCACCGCGTGGCCGGGGCCGATCTCGCCGCCGTCACGGTCGTCGTCGCGGAACTCCCCGGCGGACATGGCCCGGTTGTCGTAGCCGAGCAGCCGCTGGCTCTCCACGACCGACGGGTTGAAGACGACCTGCGCCTTGGCGTCGCGGGCGCGCAGCTCGATGGTGGCGGGCAGGCGGGCGGCGAAGACCTTCTCGGCCTCCTCCCGGGTGCTGACGTACACGGCGGCGCCGTCGCCGTTGTCGGCGAGCTGCTCCATGAGCTCGTCGCCGTACTCCCGGCCGACGCCGACGGTGAGCAGCGTGACCTGCCGGCCCGCGTACTCCTTGACCCGGTCCAGGATGGCCTGCCAGGCGGTGGCGCCCTGGTTGGCCAGCCCGTCGGACAGCAGGACGACGCGGTTGGTGGCGGCGGCGCGGAACGCCCCGGCCGCCTGCCGGTAGCCGGTCACCAGCCCGGCCTCCAGGTTCGTGCCGCCCTGGACGGCCAGCCGGTCCACGGCGGCGTGCAGCTCCGGCCGGGCGGTGAGCGGCGTCATCGGGACGACGGTCTCGGCGGTGTCGCTGAACGCCACGACCGACACCCGGTCGCCGGCCGCGAGCTGGTCGATCAGCGTGTGGAGAGCCTGTTTGACCAGGTCGAGGCGGCCGGGCTCGGCCATCGACCCGGAGACGTCGACCACGAACGTGAGGTCGGCGGGGCGGCGTGAGGCGGCGTCGGACCCGCGGGTGCGCAGGCCCACCCGGACGACCGCGGTGTCGGAGCCGGGCATGCGGGCGCCGTCGACGTGGACGGTGAACCCGTCGCCGGCCGGCTCGGCGTAGTCGTCCTGGCCGAAGGCGTTGACGAACTCCTCGGGCCGGATCCGGGCCGGCTCGGGCCGGCGCCCCTCGCCCAGGGTGCGGCGGGCGTAGGCGTACGAGGCGGTGTCGACGTCCAGGGCGAACGTCGAGATCTGGGCCTCCACCGTGTCCTCCCGGGTGTCGGCCCCGGTCTCCGGCTTCGCGTCGAGGCGGGTGGCGCGGGGCTTGGCGGGGGCCGGCTGTCCGGCCTCCGTCCGGGCGGGTGCGCGCGCGGCGGAGTCGGCCTGCGAGCCCGGCGGCCCACCCCCGCAGGCCGCGAGCGCGAGCAGCGCGACAAGTCCGACACCCACCACCGAAGGGCGTAATTTCACTGCAACCACCTCCATGCGTATCGACGGTTTCCCGTCGTCGCGTGGCCGGGTGAGTGATTCAAGCGAGCGCGAACCGCGACCGGGGCGTGACCGCCGGGAACACCACGATCCGCGTGCGGGCCGTGGAGACATCGGCGACCACCTCACCGGCGAGACCGCGTCCGGATGGCACCAGGTGTTCTGCAATTCAACACATCGGTCCACGTCGACGCCAACACCGGCTGTATAGCGTTCTACAACCTATACAGCGCCCTGCAACACACAGGCCGGGCATTTCTCGTACAACCTTCGACGCCGACTGAGCCACGCCACCCGCTTCGGTTAATACCGCACCAAGAAGAACGCAATGGGCCACGTCCCGCCATGGCGGCCGTACCGGCCGTGTGATGCGATGACCGCCAGAGCCCCTGGCGCAGAGGACCGTTCCGCGAACGCGCGTCCCCTGCGGGCGCCTTCGCCGAGATATCGGAGGATCCATGTCGGAGTCAGTGTCGGTGGTCATCCCGTGTTACCGATCAGCGCGGACGCTCCCGGTGCTGGTGCCCAGGCTCGTCTCGGTCCTGCGTGACCTGAACGTCCGGTACGAGGTGATCCTCGTGGTCGACGGAAGTCCGGACGACACCTGGCCGGCCGCCGCGGACCTGGCCGAGCGGGTCGAGGGTGTCCGGGCGATCCACCTGTCGCGCAACTACGGTCAGCACAACGCCCTTGTCGCGGGCATCAGGGAGGCGGGTTCGCAGGTCGTCGTCACGATGGACGACGACCTGCAGCACCTGCCCGAGCAGATCCCGAACCTGCTGGCCGCGCTGGAGGGGGACCGCCTCGACCTGGTCTACGGCGTGCCGCACGTGGAGGAGCACGGGGTCCTGCGCAGCTTCGCCTCCCGCTCGGTGAAGGCCTGCATGTCGGCCACGCTGGGCTTTCGCGGCGCCCGCAAGATCAGCGCCTTCCGCGCCTTCCGCACCCACCTGCGCGACGGCTTCGCGCGGTTGTCGGGCCCGCACGCCTCCATCGACGTGGCCCTGTCCTGGGCCACCACCCGTGTCGGCTCGGTGTCGGTCCAGATGAGCCACCGCCGGCACGGCCGCTCCAACTACTCGCTGCCCCTGCTGGTGCGGCACACGGCGAACATGGTGCTCGGCTACAGCGCGGCGCCGCTGCGCCTGGCCAGCTACCTCGGCTTCTTCGTCGGCCTGGTCGGCCTGGCGCTGGGCGTGGCCGTCCTGTGGCACTTCGCGACGGGCGGCACGACGGTCGCCGGGTTCACCACGATCGCCTCGATGGTCTCGCTGTTCTCGGCCGCGCAGCTCATCGCGATCGGCGTCCTCGGCGAATACGTCGGCCGCATTCACGGCAGCGGAATGGGACACCCCACTTACGTGATCCGGGAACGAGTCGGCTTCGCCGGCCCCGTCGGGCTGCCCCGGCAGAGCAGCGGCGCCGGGGCGCGCAACGCCCCTTAGCCGTACCGGCGCCATTGCGTCATCGGTTCTCCACCGACGGGCCAAGCTATCGCCCGTGAATCCGCCGGACGCGCGCCGTCACGGCCCGCGCCAAATGCGACGGGTTAGGAACGGAGGGAGAAATATCGGCCGGGGTCGTTTGTGCTGAGGAAATGTCACCGGCTCGGTGAAACACCCGTCGAATGGAGTGAGTGTGCGTTTCTTGCCCGCTCAGGAACACATCACGGCCGGAGTCGTCGGCCTGGGATATGTCGGATCGTGTATAGCAGCGACCCTCGCCGACAACGGCGTCCACGTGGTCGGCGTGGACACCGACGCCGCACTCGTCGAGGAGCTGAGCGGCGGACACTGCCGGCTCAGCGAAGCGGGGCTGCCCGAGCTCGTCTCCCGCCTGACCGGCACGGGGGCCTTCCGGGCCACCACGGAGTACGCGGCGCTCGCCTCCGCCGACGTGGTGATCGTCACGGTCGGCACACCCGTCCGCGACCAGGGCGTGCTGATGGACCTCCAGCTCCGCGGCGCCTGCGACGAGCTGAGCAAGCACCTGCGCCCGGGCCAGCTGCTGGTGTTCAAGAGCACCGTCCCCGCCGGGATGACGCGTGAGCTCGTCGTCCCTCTGCTGGAGCGTTCCGGCCTGACCTGCGGAACCGACTTCGGCCTGGCCTTCTGCCCCGAGCGGCTCTCCGAGGGCAACGCCCTAAACGAGCTGCGCACCTTCCCCCTCGTCGTGGGCGGCTGGTGCGACGACAGCACCGACGCCGCGGCGGAGTTCTGGCGGCGCGCCCTGGGCGTCGACATCATCCGGTGCGCGTCACTGGAGACGGCCGAGATGGTCAAGCTGGCCGACAACTGGTGGATCGACCACAACATCGCGATGGCCAACGAGCTCGCCCAGGTGTGCGCCACGGTCGGCGTCGACGTGCTCGACGTGATCAGCGCCGCCAACTCGATCAAGAAGGGCAGCGGGAGCGTCAACATCCTCCTGCCGAGCGTAGGCGTCGGCGGCTCGTGCCTGACGAAGGACCCGTGGATGGTGTGGCGCTCGGCCCGCGAGCGCGGCCTCGCGCTGCGCACGATTCCCGCGGCGCGGGAGGTGAACGACGGCATGCCGCACTACACCTTCGGCCTCATCGTGGAGGAGCTGGCCAAGCTCGGCCGCACGCCGGAGCGGGCGAAGATCGCGGTGCTCGGCCTGGCGTTCAAGAACAACACGGGCGACCTGCGGGCCACGCCCACCCAGCCCGTCGTCGCGGCGCTGCGGGAGGCCGGCGCCCAGGTCGCGCTGCACGACCCGCTGGTGGACGAGGACGAGGCCGAGAAGATCTTCGGGCTGCGGCCGTGCGCGTCCGTCGAGGAGGCGGTGCGCGACGCCGACTGCCTGGCGGTGCTGGCCTGGCACAGGCCGTTCCACGACCTGGACCTTGCGTGGATCCGCGTGCAGGTGGCCGCGTCCTGCGTGGTGATCGACGGGCGCGCCTACTACCCGTGCGAGACGATCGCCCGGCTGCGCGAGCTGGGCTTCGCCTACCGCGGGATCGGACGGTAGACGCCATGGCACGAGTGGTCGTCACGGGCGGCAGCGGATTCGTCGGAAGCCATCTGGTTGAGCGGCTCGTCGCCGACGGCCATGAGACCACGGTCTTCGACCACGGCGCCCCGCCGCCCGGCCTGATCTCCGGCCCGGACGCGCCCCAGCACGTCACGGGCGACATCCGCGACCGCGCTCAGCTGGCCGCCGCCATCGAGCCCGGCGTCGACGTCGTCTACCACCTCGCCGCCGTGGTGGGCGTGGACCGCTACCTCGACGAGCCGCTGGACGTCATCGACGTCAACCTCATGGGCACGAGGAACGTCCTCGACCTGGCCGAACGGGCCGGCGCCAAGGTGGTGCTGGCCAGCACGAGCGAGGTCTTCGGCAAGAACCCGGCGGTGCCGTGGGCGGAGAACGACGACCGGGTGCTCGGCAGCACGGCCGTCGACCGGTGGAGCTACTCCTCCAGCAAGGCTCTGGCCGAGCACCTGGCGTTCGCCTTCATGCGGCAGCGCGGTCTGCGCGCGACGATCGTGCGCTACTTCAACGTGTACGGCCCGCGCCAGCGGCCCGCCTTCGTCGTCAGCCGGACGATCCACCGGGCGCTGCGCGGGCTGCCGCCGATCGTCTACGACGACGGGGGCCAGACCCGGTGCTTCACGTTCGTGGACGACGCCATCGACGCCACACTGACGGCGGGCACTAGCGAGAAGGCCGACGGCGAGTGCTTCAACATCGGCAGCTCGGAGGAGACCACGGTGGGGGAGGTGGTACGGCTCATCCTCGAACTCGCCGGGGACGGACCGGCGGCCGTGCCGCTCGACACCGGCGCGCGGCTCGGCCCGCGCTACCAGGACCTGCGCCGCCGGATCCCGGACGCCCGCAAGGCGTACGAGGTGCTCGGCTGGCGGGCCTCGACGGACCTCCGGGAGGGGCTGGCCCGCACCATCACGTGGGGCCGGGCGACCCCCTGGTGGCTGGCGCAGGAGGACAGCGGCCAGGCTTAGCCCGGCAACGCCCGCGGGGACGGCACCGACCAGGTACCGTCCCCGCGTCGTTCCCGGCGGTCGTCAGCGGCCGGCGCTCTTCCGCGCCGGGACGAGCTCGACGAACATCTGCGACGGCCGCCCGCCGAGCAGCCCCCTCACCAGGTCGAAGCCGGCGAAGCCGGCGGCCAGGAACGGGAAGAGCGGGTGCCGGGTCATCGGGCGCTCCGCCGTGACCGTCACCCACCCGCGGCGGGCCAGCGCCGCCAGGATGCTGGTGCTCCAGAACGGGGCGCCCTGGGTGTAGGCGAAGCGGCTCACCGTGAAGCCGCACGCGTGCGCCAGGCTGGTGAAGTTGGCCCGGTCGAACAGCACCCAGTGCCGCGGGCAGTGGTAGCCGCCCCAGTCGCGATGCCGGAACAGGCGGGCGTCCATGCTGTCGGTGTTGGGAGTCTTGACGAGGATCACGCCCTGCGGCGTGAGGTGGCGGCGCAGCGTGCTCAGCACCTCGCCCGGATCGCTCACGTGCTCGATCAGGTTGATCAGCAGGATGAGGTCGAAGCGCTCCTCGGTCGAGAAGTCCTCGACGCGTCCGCAGAAGAAGCGGTGCCCCCGCGCCACGGCCCGGTCCCGGGCGGCCGGGTCCAGGTCGACGACCTGGGTGAACGACACCCGGGCGTCGAGGCCGCGGACCACGTCGAGCTGCCAGCCGTCTCCCCCGCCCACGTCGAGCACCTTCAGGTCCGCGCCGGACAGGCCCGACAGGATGCGCCGAAGCCGCAGCGCGTCGAGCCGGTCCTTGACGCGGTGGGCGAACGACTGCTCGTCCGAGGCGTAGGCGTAGTAGTTGGCCGGATAGATCTCGGCGAGCCGGTCGACCGGCATGGGGTCGAGGAAGAGGGCGCCGCACCGCGCGCAGCGGTAGAAGGGGAACTCCTCGTCGCTCGTGCGATATTCGACGTCGCGGGCCGACGCCCAGGGGGCGGCCCCGGTCTCCTGACACGCCGGGCACCTCGTGCGGGTGCCGGTGGATCCGGCTTCCGGCGCCCGGCCGGGGACCATGTCGGTGTGTGCGTTCATATCCTGTCCAGCTGCCGCCAGGTGCGGAAATAGGTGGTCTGCCGCCGCTGGAGCAGCGGCGCGACGTCGGTGTCCATGAGGAAGCGCTCCACGTCCTTCAGCCGGCTGAACGACACGCTGGGATCCCAGTGGTGCAGCAGGTGCCGGTTGAAGCCCGCCGCGCCGAAGACGGTGGCGAACAGCCCGTCGCCGAAGAGCCGGTTGACCGGCCCGTGCGGGACGACGCTGTAGTCGGCGAGGTCGTCGGCGAACTCGCTGCGGTGCTCCAGCACCTGACGGACAATGTTGAGCAGCGGCAGGAACAGCAGCTGCCCCATCGCCCACGCCGCGGCGAGGACGACGACGCCGGCCCACAGCGAGCAGGCGATGACCGAGCAGTTGAAGAGCGCCGAGACGAGGAACACGCCGTCCAGCGAGCCGTCCCCGGCCTGCCCGTCCTCCGGGCGGGACTTGCCGCGCACCACCTCGCGATAGCCCTTCAGCGCACGGACCAACCGGATCCCGGTGAAGCCCTCGACCAGGAAGCGGAGGTCGAGGGGGGCGAAGTAGCTGCGCTCCGGGTCGCGGGTCGTGCCGAGGTACCGGTGGTGCTCGAAGTGGACCTTGCGGTAGGCCTTGACGTTCATGCCGACGAACAGCCCGACGAACGCGTTCGTCAGCCTGTCGCTGGTCTCGCGCCCCGGCGCCAGGTTGTAGTGGGCGCCTTCGTGCAGGTACGTCATCAGGTAGTGCAGCCAGAACCCCAGCAGCGCTCCCCCGGCGACGGCGAGCAGCGCCGAGGCGGCCCACCCCGCGCCGGTGGCGTGGGTCATGACGACGACCAGCGCCGCGGAGGCGGCCAGCGCGAGATGCCCGCAGAGCAGTGTCGTCCAGACCACCCCCCATCGCGGCGTGAGAGAGCGGCGGAAATCCACGTAGCGCGTTCCCGAGGAGTCGACCAGCGTGGAATGGCGCACCTTGCCGATGTCCAGGGCCTCGGCGTCGACCTGCACGGCAGTCCCCCTTCTGCTGAGCCTTCCGGAACTCTAACCAGCGGCTCGGCGATATCGGGGACTGCCGTGCGGGGGGGCCGATTAACTGATGTCAAACAATACGTCAACCCAGTGAGGTGAACTCAGCCAATCAGCCCGAACAATCGCACCTACAATCGGCTCCTACGAGTCCTGCGCTGTCTCGGCGAACGAGATTTCGCCCTCCTCAAAGGCCGCTGACGGACCCTCCAGAACATCACCATCGACCCCGGCAGAATCGGTGGCATCGCCCGCGCAGCGCTTGTCCTCACCCATTTCGAGCACGACTACCTACCGGGCATTCGCTTGGATCACGTCAACGCGGCGGCACCGCAACTATGGCGCTGCGTAACTGAGCGGCTCTGACACGTCATGCTAACCGTGGGCCGGCCGGTGCGCCCGGACGATCAGCGAGACCCCCGGGAGCGACCTCACCGGGAGGTACCGCTCGGCCGTGATCACCGCCATGAGCCCCAGATTGACCAGGCGTGGCAGCTCCATGACGTCCGAGCCGGAGCTGCTCTTGCGGTGGCGGGCGACCACGGGCCGCAACAGGACGTTCCAGCTCCACATCCGGTCCAGGACGAGCCCCTGCCCGGCGAGCAGCGCGCGCAGGGTCGGCCGGGTGTACCTGCGGACGTGACCGGACGCCACGTCGTGCGCCGACCACAGCGCCATGTCGCACGGCACGGTGACCAGCGCCGTGCCGCCCGGGCGGAGCACCCGCGTGATCTCGGCGGCGGCGCGGCCGTCCTCCTCGATGTGCTCCAGCACGTCGAAGGCGCACACCAGGTCGAACGCGTCGTCGGGCAGCGGCAGCTCGCGCGCGTCGGCGTGGATGGCGCGCAGGCCCCGCTCACGGGCCAGCTCCACCGCGAGCTCCGAGTAGTCGGCGACCAGCGCGTTCCATCCGTGCCGCACGAGCACCCGCGTGTTGCCGCCGCCGGCCGCGCCGATGTCGAGCGCCCGGCCGGGCGGGCCGTGCCGGCGCAGCCTGCGCAGCTCGCGGGCGAGGATGGCACGCCGCTCGCGGTACCACCAGTGGTGGTCCTCCAGCTCGACCGTGCGGCGGATCTCCGTAGCCTCCATGACCTCTCCCCGATCAGGCCACGCGGTACGGTGGCCGTTCCTTCACGCCCGCACCTGGACCTTGCTGTGGTCGCCCACCATGAGCTGGCAGGCGTTGGGCATGCCCTGGGCCCTGGTCACCTCGACGTTGCGCCCGATGAGCGAGTACGTGAGCCGGGAGATCCCCGTGATGGAGGAGTCCCGCAGCACGATCGCGTACTCCACCTCGCTGTCCCGGATCAGGCAGCTCTCGGCGATGGAGGTGTACGGGCCGACGTAGGAGTCGCGGATCACGGTGTGGGCGCCGATGACGGCGGGTCCCCGGATCACCGAGCCCTCCACTGACGCCCCGGGCTCGATGACGACGTTCCCGCTGATCTCCGAGGCGCCGTCCACGGCCCCCCGGATGTCCGGCCGGATCGTGTCCAGGACGATCCGGTTGCACTCCAGCATGTCCTGCAGCCGCCCGGTGTCCTTCCAGTAGCCGCTGACGAAGTGCGAGTGGACGCTGTAGCCGTGGTCGATGAGCCACTTGATGGCGTCGGTGATCTCCAGCTCGCCGCGCGCCGACGGCTCGATGGCGCGGACCGCCTCATGGATGGCCGGGGAGAAGGTGTAGACGCCGACGATCGCGAGGTCGCTGCGCGGGTTCTCCGGCTTCTCCTCCAGCCGCAGGATCTGCCCGTCCGGGCCGAGCTCGGCGACGCCGTAGAACTGCGGCTCGGCGACCTTGGTGAGCAGGATCTGGGCGTCGTGGCTGGCCGCGCCGAAGGCGTCCACCAGGTCGGCGATGCCGCCGATGAGGAAGTTGTCGCCCAGGTACATGACGAACGGCTCGTCGCCGAGGAAGTCGCGGGCGATGAGGACGCAGTGGGCCAGCCCCAGCGGCGCCTCCTGGGGAATGTAGGTCACCTCCAGCCCGAACCGGGAGCCGTCGCCGACGGTCTCGCGCATCTCCGCCCCCGTGTCGCCGACGACGATGCCGACGCTGGTGATGCCGGCCGCGCGGATGGCCTCAAGGCCGTAGAAGAGGACCGGTTTGTTGGCGACGGGCACCAACTGCTTCGCCGACGTGTGGGTGAGCGGGCGCAGCCGCGTGCCCTTCCCCCCTGCCAGCACGAGCGCCTTCATCGCCGTGGAGTCCTTTCGCGACGAGCGCGTGGCCCGTGATGATCGACCGTTTCGGGTCCGAAGCTACGAACGGCCGGGGTCAGCGGATCTTCGCCGCGCTGCGGCTTGGCCGAAGGTTGTGCGGCGGGTTGCCGGTCCTGGACGATCCGCGACGGCGGAACGTCCAGGACCGGTGGAGCGCGTAGCTCAGCAGGAAGGTCATGGCAATGATCAGCGCCTGGGCGAGGAGCACGGACAGCCCGGCGAGCTCGACGAGGATCGGCAGCCCCACGAGCGAAGCCGTCAGGATGCTCAGCCCGGCCGCGTAGAAACGCAGGTAGCCGGCCAGCCAGCCGTCAAGGGTGCCGGGGAAGACGACCAGCCGGTACCAGGGGTAAACGATCACCACCGTGACGAGGTGGCTCGCCACCACCAGGCCGAGGTACGGCACCCGGTCCCCGAGCGCGGGCAGCGTCGCGGCGAGGACGCCGTAGTAGAGGGCGGCCGTCACGCCGCCGCCCGCCAGGTAGGCCACCCGGTGCCCGAGCCGCGGGCGGGCGGCGGGGGGCGCGGCCGGCGGCCGGGTCAGGGCGTTCACGGCCCCGCCGGGCGCAGCAGCGCCGTCCGCACCAGGTGGACGGTGATGTGCGCCTGGACCGGGGCGAACCCGTACCTGGCCCAGGCCCGCTGCACCCGCGTGTTGTGGCTCTGGGTGGAGATGACGACCTCGTCCGCGCCGCGGGCCACGGCGTGGTCCTCGACGGCCTTGAGCAGGTGGGCGTACAGGCCACGGCCCTGGGCGGCGGAGACCACGCCGGCGAGCAGGATCTCGGTCCGGGGGCCGCCGTCCTCCAGCGTGGTGAGCCCGAGCACGTGTGAGCCGTCGTCGAGCGCCACGCAGTTCCCCTCGGCGGCCGAGCGCACCGCCCACTCCTGGTAGCCCTCCAACGCCGCGGCGGCGTCGAAGAGCGGATCGGCCAGGTAGTGGTTGCCGTACGCGGCGAAGATGTCGGCGACCAGCATCCCGACCGCGTCAGGATCGCCCAGCTGCGCCGTGTGGAGGCCGGGCGACGGCGCGGGAGGCCGGCCCTGCCCCGCGCGCAGGCTCCAGTACACCAGGCAGTCGGCGAACAGAGCGGTCCGGCCGGTCGCTCCCGACCCCAGCCCGGTCAGCTCCGCGAACCAGCCGACGCGCTCGGCCGGGTAACGCAGCACGATCACGTCCGCGTCCGACGCCAGCACGGCCTCGCGGAGCGCGTCCAGCGCGTCCTCCGACCCGGCACCGACGGTCAGGCGCTCGACGGAGCGGCCGAACCGGGCCGACTCCAGCGGCGAGGGCAGCGCCCGGACGGCCCGCGCCTCGATCACGTCGTGCCAGGCCATCAGCGCACCTCGAATTCCCGGACGGCGTCGATGACGTACGCCACGTCCTCCTCGCCGAGGCCGGCGAAGAGCGGCAGGCGGACGAGCCGGTCGGCGACCCGCTCGGTGACGGGGCAGCCGCCCGGCGCCGGGCGCCCGTGCCGGATCCCGGCGGGCGCGTTGTGCAGCGGCTGATAGTGGAAGGCGGCCCCCACGCCGCGGGCGGCGAGGTGGCCGATAAACGCCTGCCGGGTGGCCAGGTCGGGCAGCAGCAGGTAGTAGAGGTGGGCGGGATGCTCGCACCCGTCGGGGACCGCTGGCCGGTGGACCCCGTTGCTCTCCGCCCAGCCGGCCAGGCCCTCGTGGTAGGCCCGCCACACCGCCAGGCGGCGGCGCTGGATCACCTCGAACGACTCGAGCTGCGCGGTGAGCTGCGCCGCGAGCAGGTCGGACGGCAGGTAGCTGGAGCCGAGATCGACCCAGCGGTACTTGTCGACCTGGCCGCGGAAGAACCGGCTGCGGTCGGTGCCCTTCTCGCGGATGATCTCGGCCCGCGAGGCCAGCTCCTCGTCATTGACGAGCAGCGCGCCGCCCTCCCCGCACTGGACGTTCTTGGTCTCGTGGAAGCTCTGCGCCGCCATGACGCCGAACGACCCGAGCGGCCTGCCCCGGTAGGAGCCGCCCAGGCCGTGCGCGTTGTCCTCGACGAGCGCGAGGTCGTACTGGTCGGCGAGCTTGCCGATCTCCTCCATCGCGCAGGCGACGCCCGCGTAGTGGACGACGGCGATGGCGCGCGTCCGCTCGGTGACGGCCTCCTCGACGAGGCGTTCGTCGATGTTCAGCGTGTCCGGCCGGCAGTCGGCGAACACCGGCACGGCGCCGCGCAGCGCGTACGCGTTGGCCGTCGACATGAACGTGAACGAGGGCACGATCACCTCGTCGCCGGGCCGCAGGCCCAGCAGGAGCGCCGACATCTCCAGGGCGTGCGTGCACGAGGTGGTCAGCAGCGCCTGGCGCGCCCCGGTCAGCTCGGCGAGCAGCCCGGCGGCCCGGCGGGTGAACGGCCCGTCGCCGGAGGTCCGTCCGTTGCGGACGGCCTCCGCGACGTAGTCGAGCTCGCGCTCGCTCACGTACGGCAGGCTGAAGGGAACGGTTCTCACCGCGGTGGTGCTCACAGCCGCAGTGAAACCCGGCGCGGTCCACGGGCGGGTGGCGCGCCACCGCGTGTGACGGAACCGTTGCGCAAGCCTTGCCCGCGCCCGACCGGCCCGATCAGGCGGGCGGGAGATCGCGGTGAAGTGGTCGCAGTAGGCGGTGCCCCGGATTGGTCCGGCGGGCGGCCTGCCCTCGGTCAGCCGGCAGGTCGTCCGGGCCACCCGCTCCCGCAGGCCGCGACCGGGCGTGACCGCCGGATCACCCGCACCCCCTGGCGTCCCTCTGGCCCAGGAGGTCAGGCTTCCGAGCGGGTCAGGTCACGGCTTCCATGAGGGGTCGCGGCCGAGCTCGCCCAGGGCACGGTCCAGGGCGGGCGCGTCCGCGGGCACCTCCACCGGCTCGCCGAACGCGCCCATCCTGCGCCCCGTCGGCGCCATGTCCGCGACGAACGCGAGCAGCCGCTCCGCCTCCTCCTCGTCCACCTCGTACGGCCTGCCGGTCGCCACGGCCAGGTCCCAGCCGTGGACGACGAGGTCGCACAGGGACATCGCGGCGAGCGTGGTCATCGGCAGCCCCATGCCGGCGCTGACGCCTTCCCACGCCTCCGGCCGGCGCCAGACGGCCAGCATCCGCTCGGCCCGCGCCCGGAAGTCGCCGGTGTACTCACCCTGCGGGATCATGGGCCCGCCGGAGGCCAGCGACTCGAACAGCGACGCCCCCCACTCCAGGTGCGCGATCAGTCCCCGGACGTCGAACTCGGCGCACGGCGTCGGCAGCGTGAGCTGCTCCTCGCCGAGGCTCTCCACCAGGTCGGCCGTACGACCGGCGGCGCGTTCCATCAACGGCAGCGTCTCGTTCATGACCCCAGCATGCCAGCGCCGCAGTGGCGCGATCACCAGTGCAGCAGGAGCAGCTCCGCCGAGAAGCCGGGCCCCACGGCCATCAGCAGCCCGGACTGCCCCGGCCGGCCGCGCGTCCGCTGGAGGACGTCCAGCACCGACACCGACGACAGGTTGCCGTGCTCCCGCAGCGACTCCCGGGTCACCGCGAACGCGGACGGCGGCACCCCCAGCACCTCCACCATCGTCTCGATGACCTTGGGGCCGCCGGGATGGCAGATCCAGGTGCCGACCTGGTCGGGGGTCAGGCCGTTGTCGGCGAGGAACGCCTTGACGTCGCCGCCCAGCACCTGCTGGACGAAGCCGGCGAGCCCGTCGTCCAGGACGACGCGGAAGCCGTGCCTGCCGATCTCCCAGCCCATGAGGTGCCCGGTGCCCGGATACAGCTTGCTGCGGGTGGTCACCACCTCCGGTCCCGCCCCGTGCCCGGTGGCCACGACCGCCGCGGCGCCGTCGCCGAACAGGGCGCCGGCCAGCAGGTTGGCGACGGAGGTGTCGTCGCGCTGGAGGGTCAGGGAGCACAGCTCCACGCAGACGAGCAGCGCCACGTGGCCGGGCCAGCCGCGCAGGTAGTCGTTGAGCCGGGCCAGGCCGGCCGCCCCGGCCGCGCAGCCGAGCCCGAACACCGGCACCCGTTTGACGTCGTCGCGCAACCCGGCGCGCTGGGCCAGCAGGGCGTCGAGCGACGGGGTGGCCAGGCCCGTGCTGGAGCAGAACACCAGGTGGTCCACCTTGTCCGGGGAGAGCCCGGCCTTGGTGAGGGCGCCGAGGACGGCCCGCTCGGCGAGGTCGAGCGCGATCTCGGTGTGCGTCTCGTTGGCGCGGGTGAAGGAGTCGAGCTTGCCGTAGTCCTCCAGCGCGAGGGCGAGATTGCGGCCCTGGACG
This sequence comes from Nonomuraea sp. NPDC005501, assembly GCF_040605905.1. NCBI lineage: Bacteria > Bacillati > Actinomycetota > Actinomycetes > Streptosporangiales > Streptosporangiaceae > Nonomuraea > Nonomuraea sp. NPDC005501. The sequence continues at coordinate 45,401 of NZ_JBEXDT010000020.1, forward strand.
CCGGTGGCGGTCTGGAAGTGTTCCAGGAGGTCCCGGTCGGCCTCGGTCAACCGGGAGAACGCCTCGGTGATCTCCGCCTGGTCGTAGCGGTGATCAGGAAGAACGGTGTGGACCCCCGATATGTGCATGCACTGTTTCTCCCGCTCTGGAGGGCGGGCTAACATGCGCCCATGCCGATCCCGGTCTCGCTCACCCCTTCTTTGCCGACCGTTGCGGTGCTGGCGTTCGACGGGATGGGGCCGTTCGAGCTGGGCTGCGCCGTGGAGATCTTCGGGCTGTCCCGGCCGGAGCTCGGGGTGCCCTGGTACGACCTGAGGGTCTGCGCCGAGACGACGCAGCCGCTGCGCGCGGTCGGCGGGTTCACCGTCCAGGCGGCGCACGGGCTGGACGTGCTGGCCACGGCCGACACGGTGATCGTGCCGGGCGTGCCCGACGTGCGGGGGCCGGTCTCGCCGCCGCTGGTCGAGGCGCTGCGGAGGGCGCACGGGCGCGGGGCGCGGCTGGTGTCGATCTGCTCGGGCGCGTTCGCGCTGGCGGCGGCGGGCCTGCTGGACGGGCGCGAGGCGGCCACCCACTGGCAGTACGCCGACCTGCTCCAGCGGCGCTTCCCCGAGGTGCGGGTCAACGCCTCGGTCCTGTACGTGGACGGGGGCGACGTGCTGACCAGCGCGGGCAGCGCCGCGGGCCTCGACCTCCTGCTGCACCTGGTGCGCGCCGACCACGGCCCGGGGATCGCCAACGCGGTGGCGCGCCGTCTCGTCGTCGCGCCGCACCGGGAGGGCGGCCAGGCGCAGTTCATCGAGGCCCCGATACGCCCGCTGGAGGACGACGGCGCGGTGGCGCGGGCGATGGAGTGGGCGCTGGCCGACCTGGCCCGGCCGATCAGCGTGGCCGACCTGGCGCGGGTGGCGCACATGTCGGAGCGCTCGTTCCTGCGGCACTTCCGACGGCGCACCGGCACGACCCCGCTCAAGTGGGTGATCTCCCAGCGGGTGGCGGCCAGCCTGCCCCTGCTGGAGGGCACGGCCGCGCCGGTGGAGGAGATCGGGGCGGCGGTGGGGTTCGACAGCCCCGTGACGTTCCGCCAGCACTTCTCCCGGACGATGCGCACGTCCCCGTCGGCCTACCGTCGTGCCTTCACCACCCGAACCGGCCAGGACGTCATGTCGTCAGGGGCCGCGGCGAGGTGACCCCGACACTGCGGGCGCGGGTCAGAGCCGGTAGTCGAAGGTGTAGGAGTGGGATCCGTCGGGCGCGACGTGGATGTCCATCTCGCCCCGGATGCCGCGCAGCTCTCCCGTGCCCGAGTCGGGGACGACGGCGACGCGCAGCGACGGCTCTCCCCGTTCGCTGACCGCGGTGTGCTGGACGACGAAGCCGCCCTTGCGCCCGCCGAGCGTGCCCTCGATCCGCTCGACCGCCACGTAGGCGCGCGAGTCCTCGACCTCGGTCCCCGTGGCCAGCATGGTGACGGTCGAGGTGCCGTCGAGGTCGCCGTGGAAGGTCTTGGTGAGCGTGATCTGGGCGAGAGAGACGCCGTCCTGCTCGGAGAAGGGCGGCTGGGGATTCCAGCCGGCGGCCTCGAAGGTGCCGTGTGCCGTCATGGCACCAGGATGCCGGTCGTACCTGTCAGCTCCTGTCAGGTACGACCGGCGACAGTTCACTCCCCCAGCACCCGCCGGAGGAAGTCGTTGCCGAACTTGCCCTCCGGGTCGTACGCCCGCACCAGCGCGCCGAAGCGCTCCGACGGCTCCGGCCACCGGGTGAACAGCTTGCCCCAGTGCGGCCGGGGGTCGAACGGCGCCAGCGTCTCCTCCACCAGCCGCAGCGCCGGGAGCACGGCGTCCCAGTCCTTGATCCAGGTGAAGTGGACGGCGACGCTGTCACGCCCGTGGAACGGGCTCAGCCACAGGTCGTCGGCCGCGACCGTGCGCACCTCCGAGATCCGCAGCGCGGGCCGGACCCGGTCGCCGGCGGCGTACAGGGCGGCCAGCGCCTCGGCCGCCCGCTCCCGCGGCATCGCGAACTCCGACTGCAGCTCGTCGCCGGCGTTGCTCGGCGGCGCGTCGGCCCGGAAGTGCGGCAGCCGCTCGTGCCACGGCCCCGGCACGCCGAGCTGCCCGGTGCAGCTGTCCGGCGGCATGCCCGGCACCGGGTGACGCGGGCCGTCCGCCGCCCGGGTGCCGAGCCAGTCGCCGTCGGGCAGCTCGGTGAGCCGCTTGAGCCACACCCGGGTGGAGCTCCAGTCGGTGAACTGGCTGACGCTGTAACCGCCGGCCATGACCTCGTCGAACGGGGCGTCGCGGGGCAGGTCCTCACGGACGTACTGGCGCAGCTCGAAGGCCGGCACCAGGTCGAGCGTGAGCGTCGTGACGACACCGAGCGCCCCGAGCGCGACCACCGCGCCCGGGAAGTCGTCGTCGCCGCGTTCCAGCGAGACCAGCTCGCCGTCGGCCGTGACCAGCTCCAGCCCGGACACCGCGGCCGAGAGGCTGCGGTTGGCGTCACCCGAGCCGTGTGTGCCGGTCGCCACCGACCCGGCCACCGAGATGTGCGGCAGGGACGCCATGGCGGCCACCGCCAGCCCGCGCGCGTGCAGCTCGGCCGCGAGCCGCGCGTAGGTCATGCCGGCCCCGACCCGCGCCCGCGCCGCGCCGTCCGCCCCGGTGTGGATCTCCAGCGTGTACGGCATGCGGTCCAGCGAGACGAGCTCGCCGGGCGTGTCGGCGACGTCGTTGAACGAGTGGCCGCTGCCCAGCGCCCGCACCCGGGGGCTCCCGGCGACGAGGCGCCGGAGCTCGTCCAGCGTGGCGGGCCGCCGCACCTCCGGCGCGCGGAAGGCGACGTTGCCCGCCCAGTTGGTCGGCCCGGCGGTCGTCCCCGCCGTCATCAGAAGCCCTGCGCCAGCCGGTAGTACGCCTGGTTCCAGCGCAGCTCCTTGGCGAACTGCCGGGTCGTGGTGTCGGCGTCGATGACCAGCAGCTCCACGCCCAGCATGTCGGAGAGGTCCGTCAGCTCCTCGGCGCCGACGGCCGTGGACAGCACCGTGTGGTGCGGCGCGCCGGCGGTCAGCCAGGACTCGGTGCTGGTACGGAAGTCCGGCCGGGGCCGCCAGACGGCGCGGGCCACCGGCAGCGCCGGCAGCGGCTCCGACGGGGCGACGATGTCGATCTCGTTGGCCACGAGCCGGAACCGGTCACCCATGTCGGCCAGGCCCACGACCACACCCGGGCCGGGGGCCGCGTCGAACACCAGCCGGACCGGGTCCTCGCGGCCGCCGATGCCGAGCGGGTGGATCTCGCACGACGGGGTGTCCGCGGCGATCGAGGGGCAGACCTCCAGCATGTGCGCGCCGAGGATCAGCTCCTCGCCCGGCGTCAGGTGGTAGGTGTAGTCCTCCATGAACGACGTGCCGCCGCCGGGCGCCATGGCCTTGAGCGTGCGCAGCAGCACCGAGGTCTTCCAGTCGCCCTCGCCGCCGAAGCCGTAGCCCTCGGCCATGAGCCGCTGCACGGCCAGGCCGGGAAGCTGCCGCAGGCCGCCGAGGTCCTCGAAGTTCGTGGTGAACGCCTTGAACCCGCCGTCCTCCAGGAAGGTGCGCAGGCCCAGCTCGATGCGGGCGGCGTAGCGCAGCGACTCCCTGCGCTCGCCGAGCAGCACGGGCGCCACGTGGTAGAGCTCCTCGTACTCCTTGACCAGCGCGTTCACGGCGGCGTCGGAGGCCGCGTCCACGGCCTCGACCAGGTCGTTGACGCCGTAGGTGTTGACGGAGACGCCGAAGCGGAGCTGCGCCTCCACCTTGTCGCCCTCGGTGACGGCCACGTCGCGCATGTTGTCGCCGAAGCGGGCCAGCTTGAGGGTGCGCACCTCGGCCAGGCCGGCGGCCGCCCGCGCCCACGCCTCGATGCGCTCGCCGACGCGCGGGTCGCTGACGTGCCCGGCGACGGTCTTGCGGGCGACGCCGAGCCGCGTCTGGATGTGGCCGAACTCGCGGTCGCCGTGGGCGGCCTGGTTGAGGTTCATGAAGTCCATGTCGATGGAGCTCCACGGCAGCTCCACGTTGGCCTGCGTGTGCAGGTGGAGCAGCGGCTTGCGCAGCGCGTCCAGGCCGGCGATCCACATCTTGGCCGGCGAGAACGTGTGCATCCAGGCGATGACGCCGGCGCAGGAGTCGTCGGCGCTCGCCTCCAGCATCACGCGCCGGATGGCCGCGGCGTCCGTGAGCACGGGCTTCCACTCCACGGGCACCGGCAGGGCCTCGGCGATGCGCCGGGACTGCTCGGCGACCTGCTGAAGCGTGTCCTCTCCGTACAGACCTTGGCTGCCGGTCAGAAACCAGATGGTCAACGCGGGCTCCTCTGTCCATAGACGTTCTGGTAGCGGTCGTACAGGCGGTCGATGTCGTCCTGTGCGATGGTCAGCGGCTCGCCGAGCTGGCGGGCGACGTGCACCGTGCGGGCGACGTCCTCGCACATGACGGCGGCCTTCACCGCGGCCTTGGGGTCCTTGCCGATGGTGAAGACGCCGTGGCTGCGCATGAGCACGGCGGGCGAGCGGTGGCCCTTGAGGGTCTCGACGATGCCCTGGCCGATGGAGTCGTCGCCGATCAGGGCGAACGGCCCGACCGGGATCTCGCCGCCGAACTCGTCGGCCATCGCGGTGAGCACGCAGGGGATGGCCTCGCCGCGGGCGGCCCACGCGGTGGCGTAGGTGGAGTGGGTGTGGACCACGCCGCCGACCTCGGGCATGTTGCGGTAGACGTAGGCGTGCGCGGCGGTGTCGCTGGAGGGCGAGTGGTCGCCCTCGACGAGGTTGCCGTCGAGGTCGCACAGCACCATGTTCTCCGGGCCCAGCTCGTCGTAGCTCACGCCGGACGGCTTGATGACGAACAGCTCCTCCCCGGGGATCCGGCCGGAGACGTTGCCGGCGGTCCACGCGACGAGGTTGTTGCGTACGAGCTCGGCGTGCAGGTCGCTGACCGTCCTCCTCATGCGCTGGATCATGCGCCGGCCTCGTTCCTGATCTTCCGCAGGGTGTGCAGCATGCGTCCGTCCCCGAAGTAGTCGTGCAGTGTGCGGTATTCGGCGTAGAGCTTGTCGTAGGCGTCGGCCCGGCCCTCGTCGGGCACGTAGACGTTCTCGCGGCGCGTGCCCATGGCGGCCGCGGCCTGCTCGATGTCGGCGTACGCGCCGGCGGCGACGGCCGCGTGGATGGCCGAGCCGAGCGCCGGTCCCTGCTCCGAGCCGATCACCGAGATCGGGCGGCGCAGCACGTCGGCGTAGACCTGCATGAGGAAGTGGTTCTTCAGCAGCCCGCCCGCTGCCACGAACTCCTCGACCGGCACGCCGGAGGCCTCGAACGTCTCGACGATGACGCGGGCGCCGAACGCGGTGGCCTCGATGAGCGCCCGGTACACGTCCTCGGGCCGGGTGCTGAGCGTCTGGCCGACGATCACGCCGGACAGGTTGTGGTCCACCAGCACCGAGCGGTTGCCGTTGTGCCAGTCGAGCGCGACCAGGCCGTGCCGGCCGACCTCCTGGGCGGCGGCCAGCTCGGTCAGGTACGCGTGGACCGTCTGGCCGCGCTCCTCGGCGGCGCGGGTGTAGGAGGCGGGCACGGAGTTGTCGATGTACCAGGCGAAGATGTCGCCGACGCCCGACTGTCCGGCCTCGTAGCCCCACAGGCCGGGCACGATGCCGTCGCGGACCACGCCGCACATGCCCGGCACCTCGGCGAGCTGGTCGGAGGGCATGACGTGGCAGGTGGAGGTGCCCATGATGGCGACCATCTGGCCGGGCCGGACGGCGTCGGCCGCGGCGGAGGTGACGTGCGCGTCGACGTTGCCGACCGAGACGGCGATGCCCTCGGGCAGCTTGGTCCAGGCGGCCGCCTCGGCGGTCAGCCGGCCGGCGAGCCCGCCGAGATGGGAGATCTCGTGGGCCAGCTTGGCGGTGAAGCCGGCGAAGCCGGGGTTGAGCGCGGCCAGGAACTCCTCGGCGGGGTAGGCGCCGTCCTGGTAGATGCCCTTGTAGCCGGCGGTGCAGGCGTTTCGGCTCTCGACGCCGGTGAGCTGCCAGACGATCCAGTCCGCGGCCTCGATCCAGCGCTCGGCCCGCTCGTACACCTCGGGGTCCTCCTCCAGCACCTGGAGGCCCTTGGCGAACTGCCACTCGGAGGAGATCTTGCCGCCGTACCGGGGCAGCCACGCCTCGCCGCGCTCGGCGGCCAGCGCGTTGATGCGGTCGGCGTGGGCCTGCGCGGCGTGGTGCTTCCACAGCTTGGGCCAGGCGTGCGGCCGCTCGGGCGTCTCGAAGCAGAGTGGTGTGCCGGCGGCCGTCGCCGGCAGCACGGTGCAGGCGGTGAAGTCCGTGCCGATGCCGATGACCTGGGCCGGGTCGACCCCGGCGGCGGCCACGGCCTCGGGCACCGCGGTCCTCAGCACCTCCAGCCAGTCGTGCGGCGACTGCAGGGCCCAGTCGGGCCCGAGCCGCACGTCACTGCCGGGCAACCGCTCCTCGATGACGCGATGGGCGTACTCGTGGACGGCCGTGCCCAGCTCGGCGCCGTCCCCGACGCGCACCACCACGGCGCGTCCCGACAACGTGCCGAAATCGACGCCGATCACATAGCGGTCATTGTTAACGCTCACACACACTCCCACAGTCGGGTACGGCAGACGCCGCACGAACGGTCAGCTACGGCGCCGCGCCGAGAATAGACGCTGCAGCAGGATGAACACGAACAGCAGCAACCCGATGAAGATTTTGGTCCACCAGGAGCTCAGCGTGCCCTCGAAGCTGATCACGGTCTGGATCAGACCCAGCACGAGCACGCCGAGGACGGTGCCGAGCAGGAATCCGGAGCCTCCGGTCAGCAGGGTGCCGCCGATGACGACGGCCGCGATGGCGTCGAGCTCCATGCCGACGGCGTGCAGGCCGTACCCGGAGAGCATGTAGAACGACAGCAGCACCCCGCCGAGCGCCGAGCAGAACCCGCTGATCGTGTAGACCGCGACCTTGGTCCGCCCCACCGGCAGGCCCATGAGCAGGGCCGACTGCTCGCTGCCGCCGGTGGCGTAGACCGTGCGGCCGAGCCGGGTGTAGTGCAGCACGTACGCCGCCACCAGCACCACCACGGCCGCGATCACCACGCTCGGCGAGATCCACAGGTCGGCGAACAGGTCGATCCTGGTCTGCGCGAAGGCGGTGAACGTCGGGTCCTCGATGGGGATCGAGTCGGTGCCGATCGTGTAGCACAGGCCCCGGGCCAGGAACATGCCGGCCAGCGTCACGATGAACGGCTGGATGTCGAAGGCGTGCACGATGTAGCCCATCACCAGCCCCAGCGCCGACCCGATGAGCAGCACCAGCGGCACCACGAGGTACGGCGGCCAGCCCGGCCCGGCCATGAGGCTGGCCGAGATCATCGTGGACAGCGCGACGACCGACCCCACCGACAGGTCGATGCCGCCGGTCAGGATGACGAACGTCATGCCGACCGCGACCACCAGCAGGAAGGCGTTGTCGATGAAGACGTTGAGGATCACCTGCCCGCTGGCGAACCCCTCGTAGCGGATGCCGCCCGCCACGAACATCGCCACGAACAGCCCGGCGGTCACGAGGACCGGCACGTACTTGGCCGGGACGGACCGGCCCCGGTCGCGCACCCGGTCGAGGATGGCCGTCGTCATGCCGTCACCCGCACCTTCTCCTCGGCCGCCGGGCGCGGCGGGACCGCGGGCCCGGCACGGCGGAACACCTTGTCGCGGAACTTCGGCGACTGGACCAGGCAGACGGCCGTCACCACGAGCGCCTTGAACAGCAGCGTGGTCTCCGGCGGCACGCCCACCGAGTAGATCGTGGTCGTCAGCGTCTGGATGATGAGCGCGCCCAGCACGGTGCCGCCCAGCGAGAACCGGCCCCCCGCCAGCGAGGTGCCGCCGATGACCACCGCCAGGATGGCGTCCAGCTCGATCCACAGGCCCGCGTTGTTGCCGTCGGCGCTGGACACGTTCGAGCTGATCATGAGCCCGGCGACGCCCGCGCAGAGCGCGGCGACCGCGTACACCGTGATGACGATCCCGCGCGAGCGGATGCCCGCGAGCCGGCTGGCCTCGGCGTTGCCGCCGACCGACTCGATGAGCATGCCGAGCGCCAGCCGGCGGGTCAGGAACGCCATGACGCCGAGCACCACGAGCACGAGCAGGATGCCGAACGGCACGGTCAGCAGGTAGCCGCCGCCGATGAGCTTGTAGGACGGGTCGTTGATCGTGATGATCTGGCCGTCGGTGATGAGCTGGGCCAGACCGCGCCCGGCGACCATGAGGATCAGCGTGGCGATGATCGGCTGGATGCCCACGACGGCCACCAGGAAGCCGTTCCACGCGCCGAGCAGCAGGCACAGCCCGAGCGCCAGCACCACGGCGGTGAACACCCCGGCGTCGTCGCTGATCTGCAGGCACGCCAGCGCGCCGGAGATCGCCACCACGGAGCCGACCGACAGGTCGATGCCTCCGGTGGCGATGACCAGCGTCATGCCGAGCGAGACGAGGATGAGGGGGGCGCCGAAGCGCAGGATGTCGATGAGGCTGCCGTAGAGGTGCCCCTCCTTCATCTCGACGGACAGGAAGGAGGGGGTGAAGAAGAGGTTGACGGCCAGCAGTGCCACCAGGATCAGCAGCGGCCAGAGGAGTCGCTTCATGCCCGTCCCCCGCTCGCGATGGTCTCCATGAGCACGTCCGTGGTGAGGGTGTCGTCGTTGGGCAGGTCGGCCACCAGCCTGCGGTCACGCAGCACGCCGACCCGGTGGCTGAGCCGCAGCACCTCCTCCAGCTCGGCGGAGATGAACAGCACGGCCATGCCGCCGCCGGACAGCTCGGCGACGAGCCGCTGGATCTCGGCCTTGGCGCCCACGTCGATGCCGCGGGTGGGCTCGTCGAGGATGAGCAGCCGCGGCTCCAGGATGAGCCAGCGGGCCAGCACCACCTTCTGCTGGTTGCCGCCGCTGAGGTTCCGCACGAGATGGTCGGGGTTGGGCGGGCTGATCTTGAGCGCCTTGATGTAGCGGCTCACCAGCTCGTCCTGCTGGTCGCGGGGCACCGGCCGGGTCCAGCCGCGGGTGGCCTGGAGGGCGAGGACGATGTTCTCGCGGACCGTGAGGTCGGGGATGAGGCCGTCCCGCTTGCGGTTCTCGGAGCAGAAGGCGATGCGGTGCGCCATGGCGGCGCGGGGCGTGCGCAGTGCCGCGGTCTCGCCGCCGACCGCCACCTCGCCGCTGGTCGCGTGGTCGGCGCCGAACAGCAGCCGGGCGATCTCGGTACGGCCGGAGCCGAGCAGCCCGGCCAGGCCCACGACCTCGCCCTCGTGGATGGTGAGCGTGAACGGCTCGACGGCGCCGGCCCGGCCCAGCTCGCGGGCCTCGACCAGCGGCCGGTCGAAGGTCCTGGCCTCGCCGTGCAGCCGCTCCAGCTCGGCCAGCTCCTGGCCGATCATCTTGGCCACGAGCCCGACCTGGCTGAGCTCGCTGGTGAGGTACTCGCCGACGAGCCGGCCGTTGCGCAGGATCGTCATCCGGTCGGAGATCTCGTAGATCTGGTCGAGGAAGTGGGAGACGAAGAGGATGGCGATGCCCTCCTCCTTGAGCCGCCGCATCACCCGGAAGAGCTGCCCGACCTCGCCCGCGTCGAGGCTGGAGGTGGGCTCGTCGAGGATGAGCACCCGGGCCTCGACGTCGATGGCGCGGGCGATGGCCACCATCTGCTGCAGCGCCAGGGAGTACGACGACAGCGGCGCCGAGACGTCGATGTCGAGCTCCAGCCGGTTCAGCAGCTCGGCGGCGCGGGCCCGCATCCGCTTCCAGTCGATGCGGCCGCGGCGGCGCGGCTCGCGGCCGATGAAGATGTTCTCCGCCACCGACAGGTTGGCGCAGAGGTTGACCTCCTGGTAGACGGTGCTGATGCCGGCCTGCTGGGCCTCCAGCGGGCCGGCGAAGGACACGGTCCGGCCGGCCAGCTCGATCGTGCCCGTGTCGGCGGAGTGGACACCGGTCAGGACCTTGATCAGCGTGGACTTGCCCGCGCCGTTCTCGCCCATGAGCGCGTGGACCTCGCCCGGCAGCAGCCGCAGGTCCACGTCGTCGAGTGCCCTCACTCCAGGGAACTGCTTGCCGATCCCGCTCATCCGCAGGACCGGAGCGGGTACGTCCATCGCGGCGCCCCCTCCTGTTCGCGTGATCTGCGCGGCCGGGCCGGTCGGGGGACCGGCCCGGCCACCGGTCAGTACTTGCGCTCGGGCAGCGCCGTCTTGGCCTGGTCCTGGGTGAACGTCGTCTCCTCCGTCACCACGCGGGCCGGGATGCTCTCATTCTTGACGACCTTCTTGGCGAGGTCCATGAGCTGCGGGCCGAGCAGCGGGGAGCACTCGACGATGTAGTTGATCTTCCCGTCGGCGAGGGCCTGCATGCCGTCGTGCACCGCGTCGACCGTAATGATTTTGATGTCCTTGCCGGGCACCTTGCCCGCGCCCTCGATGGCCTCGATGGCGCCGAGGCCCATGTCGTCGTTGTGGGCGTAGAGGACGTCGATGTCGGGGTTGGCCTTGAGGAACGCCTCCATGACCTCCTTGCCCTTGGCGCGGGTGAAGTCGCCGGTCTGCGAGGCGATGATCTTGAACTTGGGATCCGCCCCGATGGCCTCCTGGAAGCCGGCCTTGCGGTCGTTGGCCGGAGCGGAGCCGGTCGTGCCCTGGAGCTCGACGATGTTGACGGTGTCCTTGGCGTCCTTGTACTCCTCGGTCAGCCACTTGCCGGCCTTGCGGCCCTCCTCGACGAAGTCGGAGCCGAGGAACGTCTTGTAGAGGCTGGTGTCCTTGGAGTCGACGGCCCGGTCGGTGAGGATGACCGGGATCTTGGCGTTCTTGGCCTCCTTGAGCACGGTGTCCCAGCCCGACTCGACCACCGGCGAGAAGGCGATGACGTCCACCTTCTGCTGGATGTAGGAGCGGATCGCCTTGATCTGGTTCTCCTGCTTCTGCTGGGCGTCGGAGAACTTCAGCGTGATGCCGGCCGTCTTGGCCGCCTCCTGCACGGACTTCGTGTTCGCGGTCCGCCAGCCGCTCTCGGCGCCGACCTGGGAGAAGCCCATGGTGATCGAGCCGTCGCCGCCGCCCGAGCCGCTGCCGCCGCTGCCGCCGCCGCACCCGGCCACCGTCACGGCGGCGAGGCCGGCGAGCGCCAGCATCGAGATCCTCTTCAACACGTGGTGTCCCTCTTTCTCGATGTGAGCGCTAACATCAGCGAGCTGACGAGAGCGCCCGCTTTCCGTGTCCCCGATGTCCCCGATGGTCTAGGTCGTAGGTGTCTGGTCAGGCCCGTGCCGTGCTGGCCCGGGCAACGAAGGCCGGCGGGACGACGAGACGCTCGCACGCCTGCGAGCCCTCGCCCTCGATCTGCCGGAGGAGCACCTCGATGCTGTTCCGGCCGACCGCGTCGAAGTCCTGCCTGATGGTGGTGAGGGGAGGCGAGAAGAACTCCGACTCCGGGATGTCGTCGAAGCCGACGACGCTCACCTGGTGGGGCACCTTCACCCCCTGCTCCGAGAACGCCCGCAGGACGCCCAGCGCCATCTGGTCGTTGGCCACGAAGACCGCGCTCACGCCCGTCATGGAGGCCAGGCTGCGGCCCGCCTCGTAGCCCGAGCGCGGGCTCCAGTCGCCGGCCAGCGGCTCGGGTGCCTCGCGGCCCGCCTGGGCGAGCGCGGCCCGCCACCCGGCCACGCGGCCCTCGGCCTCCAGCCAGTCGGACGGGCCCCGGACGTGCCACACGGTCTCGTGACCCAGCGAGAGCAGGTGCTCGGTGGCGAGCCTGCCGCCCTCCACCTGGTCCACGCAGACCACCGACACGTCGCCGGCCTCGCCGCCCTCGACCGCCACGGTGGGCACGCCGAGCGGCAGGTCGGCCAGCGTCTGGGCCGCCGAGCGCTGCGGGGCGACCACCACGATCCCGTCGACGCCCTGGTCGGCCAGGTAGTCGAGGGCGTCGCGGACGCCGCTCCTGTCGATGGACTTGAGGCTGACGATGCTGACGAAGTAGCCCGCGGCCCGGGCGGCCTGCTCGATGCCGTACACCGTGCTGGCCGGGCCGTACAGGGTGGTGTCGAAGCTGACGACGCCGAGCGTGCGGGAGTGCTTGGTCACCAGGGCGCGGGCGACGAGGTTGCGGCGGTAGCCCAGCTTGTCGATCGCCTCCAGCACCCGCGTGCGGGTCTCGCTGCGCACGTTGGGATGCTCGTTGAGCACACGTGAGACCGTCTGGTGGGACACGCCGGCCTCCCGGGCGACGTCCGCCATGACCGGCGCACGCCGGGCTTGCGTCGATCCCACGAAGTGCTCCTTCCCCGGCCCCTCACGCTGGGCCTGGGAAGACTGTGAACGTTAACAACGGGTCCCGTCAAGAGCTCGCGGGATTACGGAAACGTCACATGCGCGCTTGTGATCGCCCGTACGGGCGCTCAGGCCCGATGGGCGCGGGAAAACCTCACGCGGCGGCGGTGGAGTCGCGAATCACCAGGTGACACGGCATGCGGTGGACCCCGGGCGTCGCCCTGCCGTCCATGGCCGCGAACAGGTGCTGGGCGGCGGTGCGGCCGAGCAGCTCCAGGTTCATGTCCACGGTCGTCAGCGCGGGCCGGGCCTCGGTGGACAGCACCTCCCAGTTGTCGTAGCCGATCACCGCGATGTCGGCGGGCACGGAACGGCCCCGCTCGCGGGCCGCCTCCACGAACCCGGCCGCTATCTGGTCGCTGCCGCAGAACACCGCGTCCACCTCGGGCTCGGCCATGAGCAGCATCTCGGCGGCGTGCCGGCCCCAGCGCTGCGACCACGAGCCCCAGAGCGTGTCGCCGGCCTGCTCGCAGCCGGCCGCCTCCAGCGCGATCCGCAGCCCCTCCTCGCGGTCGCGGGCCGCCTTGTAGTGGCGGGGACCGGTGACGTGCGCGACGCGGCGCCGGCCGAGCGCCAGCAGGTGCTCCACGGCCATCACGGCCCCGCCCACGTCGTCGGGCACGAACGACACGTCCTCCGGGTCGTCGGAGGGCCCGTAGGCGTACACGACCGGGACCGGCACGTCGTTGCTGACCGAGGGCCGCGGGTTGGTGCTCTCCCCCACCACGATGATCCCGTCCACCCGGCGCGACAGCAGCGCGCGCAGGTGGTGCTGCTCCCGGATGGCGTCACCGCGCGCGTCGCACAGCATCACCGCCATCTCCCCGGCGCCGAACGCGTCCTCGGCTCCGAGCAGCACGGGTATCCCGAACCTGCCCACGCTGTCGGAGGTGAGCAGTCCGACCGTGCGCGTCTGTCCCGACAGCAGGCCCCTCGCCAGGGCGTTCGGCTGGAAGGACAGCTCCGCGGCGGCGGCCAGCACCCGGTCACGGGTCGAGGCCCGCACGTCGTGCCGCCCGTTGAGCGCCTTGGAGGCCGTGGCGATCGACACCCCCGCCAGGGAGGCCACGTCGTTGATGGTCACGCGCCTACCCGCCATGTTTCGAAACCCTTTTCAGTCACCTGACAACTGCGAGGCACCTTAACACCCATTGACAGGCCCGGATGTTTCTTCTACGTTTCCGAAAACCTTTTAGTTCTCGGGGGTCCCGAAGGAGACAACCATGAGACGACGGCTGGCCGGGATCGCCATCCTCGGACTGTTAGCGCTCACATCAGCCTGTGGCGGCGGCGGGAACGGATCATCGGCCGAGCCCGCCGAGGGCCCGGTCACCATCACCATGTGGACCCGCGCCGCCACGCAGGCCCAGAGCGAGCGGCTGGTGAAGGCCTACAACAGCAGCCACAAGAACCAGGTCAAGCTGACCGTCATCCCGACGGACAACTACCAGCCCCGCATCGCGGCCGCCGCCGGAGCCAAGCAGCTTCCCGACGTGTTCGCCGCCGACGTCATCTTCGTCCCCAACTACACCTCGCAGGGCCTGTTCCTGGACATCACCGACAGGATCGCCGCTCTGCCGTACAAGGACAAGCTGGCGCCCTCGCACATGAAGCTGGGCACGATGGACGGCCGGCAGTACACGCTGCCGCACACGCTCGACCTGTCGGTCTGGTTCTGGAACAAGGACCTGTACGAGAAGGCCGGGCTCGACCCGGAGAAGGGGCCGAAGACGCTCAAGGAGTTCGCCCAGCAGGCGACCACCATCCAGGAGAAGCTCGGCAAGGACGGCAAGGTCCACGGCACGTTCTTCGGCGGCAACTGCGGCGGCTGCTACGTCTTCACGTTCTGGCCCTCGGTCTGGGCGGCCGGCGGCCAGGTCATGAACGCCGAGGGCACGACGTCGCTCAACGACCAGCCGCCGATGACCGACGTCTTCAAGATCTGGCGCGAGATGTACGACAAGAAGGCCGTCGGCCCCACGGCCAAGGAGGAGCAGGGCCCGACCTGGACCGGCTTCTTCCCCAAGGGCGAGATCGGGGTCATGCCGATGCCCTCGACCACGCTCGGCCTGATGCCGAAGGACATGAAGATCGGCGTCACCCCGATCGCCGGCCCGGACGGCGGCGAGTCGACCTTCGTCGGCGGTGACTCGGTCGGCATCTCCTCCACCACGAAGAACGCCGACGCGGCCTGGGACTTCCTGTCCTGGACCATGTCCGACGACGCGCAGGTCGAGGTCATGGCCAAGAACAAGGACGTGCTCGCCCGCACCGACCTGGCCGGCAACAAGTACTCCTCCGAGGACCCCCGCGTGGTGCTGATCAACTCGCTGGTGGCCAAGGGGCAGACGCCGTTCGCGCCGCGCTTCGGCCAGACGTACAACGACCCGCAGGGGCCGTGGCTGCGTCTCGCCCGCGAGGCGATCTTCGGTGACGCCTCGAAGCTGCCGCAGCTCAACGCAGAGATCACGAAGTCGCTGCAGCAATGACGTTGACGCTCACGCGTACCGGGCGGCGGGCGGCGCACGGCGCGCCGCCCGCCCGATGGCGCAGCAAGAAGGTCCAGGGCTGGCTGTACGCGGCGCCCACCGCCGCCATCGTCGGGGTGCTCTTCCTCGTGCCCCTGGTGCTGGTGGTCTGGATGTCGCTGAACCGCTGGCCCCTTCTCGGCCCCGCCCGCTTCAACGCCCCGGACAACTACGCCAAGATCGCCGACAATCCGCTGTTCCTCGACGCGGTGCTCTTCACGCTGAAGTACACCGTGATCACCACGGTGCTGCTGTCGACGGTGGCGCTCGGGCTCGCCCTGCTGGTGCAGGAGCGCAGGCCCGGCGTCGCCTTCTTCCGCACCGCGTTCTTCCTGCCGGGCGCGGTCGGCTTCGCCGCCGCCGCGCTGCTCTTCTACGGCATGCTCAACAACGACTTCGGCCCCATCGACCCGATCCTGCAGGGGCTCGGCATCACCCACGAGCCGGTGAAGTGGATCGGCACGCCGAACATGGCGCTGTTCTCCACGATCGCGCTGGTGCTGTGGCGCTTCGCCGGGTTCAACATGCTCATCCTGCTGACCGGGCTCCAGGCCATCCCGATCGAGGTCTACGAGGCGGCCCGCAGCGACGGCGCCGGCCGCTGGCAGATCTTCACCAGGATCACGCTGCCGCTGCTGCGGCCCACGCTCGCCCTGATGCTGATCCTCAGCGTCACCGGCTCCCTGCTGGCCTTCGACCAGTTCTTCATCTTCACCAACGGCGGCCCCGACAACAGCACCGTCTCCATGGTCATGGTCGTCTACCGCGACGCGTTCTTCCGTTTCGACCTCGGCGGCGCCGCGGCCCTGTCGGTCGTGCTGCTGGTGGGCCTGGTCGGGCTGAACGCCCTGATGATGCGGAGGCTGCGGTGACACGCCACCTCACCCTTGCGGCCCTGGCCGTGCTGTTCCTGTTCCCGCTGGTGTGGAGCGGCTGGGCGTCGCTGGAGGATCCGTCCAACTACGTGGAGATGGCCGGGTTCGGCGAGGGGCTCGGCACGTACGCCACCAACAGCGTGCTCGTGTCGGTCATGACCGTCGGCGGCACGCTCGTGGTGTCGGCGCTCGGCGGCTACGCCTTCGCCCGCTTCGACTTCCCCGGCAAGAACCTGCTGTTCCTGGCCACGCTGGCGATCCTCATGGTGCCGTACGCGACGATCCTCATCCCGCTGTACGTGCTGCTCGGCTACATCGGCCTGCAGAACTCGCTGGTCGGGCTGGCACTGGTGTTCGTCATGTTCCAGCTCCCGTTCGCGCTGTTCATGATGCGCAACGCGTTCGAGGCGATCCCGCGCGAGCTGGAGGAGGCGGCGCTCGTGGACGGCTGCGGCACGTTCCGCGCGTTCTCCCGCATCCTGCTGCACGCGGTGCGGCCGGCGCTCGTCACGGTGGGCCTGTTCGCCTTCCTCGCCTCGTGGAACGACTTCTTCGCCCCGCTCATCCTGCTCAACGACGGCGCGTCGTTCACGCTGCCCGTGGCGGTGGTCAGCATGACCCAGCGCACGTTCGGCGCGATCGACTACGGGATGCTCCAGGCCGGCGTCATGGTCATGGCCCTCCCGTGCCTCATCCTCTTCATCGTCCTCCAGCGCCACTACGTGCGCGGATTCATGTCGGGAGCTCTGCGTGGCTAACCCTGTCCTGCCCTCCTCGGGCATGCTCTCCCCTCTGGGTCTCGACTCCGTACGGCTCGCCCCCGGCTTCTGGGGCGACCGGGCGGCGCTCAACCGGGACGTCACCATCGCGCACTGCCAGGAGTGGATGGAGCGTGAAGGCTGGATCGGCAACTTCCGCGGGCAGCGCCCGCGCAGGGGCCGGGAGTTCAGCGACTCGGAGATCTACAAGCTGCTGGAGGGCATGGCCTGGGCCGACCACCCGGCGCTGCCGGAGCTGGCCGAGACCGTGGGCCGGGCGCAGGAGGGCGACGGCTACCTCAACACCCGGTGGAGCGGCAACCGCTACACCGACTTCGAGTGGGGCCACGAGCTGTACTGCTACGGCCACCTCATCCAGGCGGGCGTGGCCCGGCTGCGCATGCACGGCGAGGACCGGCTGACCGAGATCGCCGTCCGCGCGGCCGACCACGTGTGCCGGCGCTTCATGGACACCACCGAGACCTGCGGCCACCCGGTGATCGAGATGGCCCTGGTCGAGCTGTACCGGGCGACCGGCGCCGAGCGCTACCTGGAGATGGCCCGCCGCTTCGTCGAGCGCCGCGGCCTGCCCGCGCTCGGCGACATCCCCTTCGGCCGCGCCTACTTCCAGGACGACGTCCCGGCACGGCAGGCGCAGGTCTTCCGCGGGCACGTCGTCCGCGCCCTCTACCTGGCCTCCGGCGTGGTGGACGTGGCCGTGGAGACCGGCGACCAGGAGCTGCTCAAGAGCGTCGAGGCGCAGTGGGAGCGGACCCTGGCCCGGCGCACCCACCTGACCGGCGGCATGGGCTCGCGGCATGCCGACGAGTCGTACGGCGAGGACTTCGAGCTGCCGCCGGACCGCGCGTACAACGAGACCTGCGCGAGCATCGCCTCGATCATGCTGGCGCACCGGCTGCTGCTGGCCACCGGCGACGCCAGGTACGCCGACGTGGCCGAGCGCACGATGTACAACATGCTGGCCACCGGCGTCGCGCTGGACGGCCGCTCGTTCTTCTACGCCAACCCGCTGCACGTGCGGGTGGCCGCCGAGCCGCCGCAGGGCGTCAACCACGCGGCCGAGGGCAGCCTGCGCTCGCAGTGGTTCGACGTCTCCTGCTGCCCGAACAACATCGCCCGCACCCTCGCGTCGCTGGGCGCTTACGTGGCCGCCGCCGACCCCGGCGGGGTGCGGATCCACCACCACACGCCCGCCGAGATCCGGCACGGCGACCTGGCGCTGCGCGTGGAGACCGGTTACCCGTGGACGGGCGGCGTGACCGTGCGGGTTTTGGAGGACGGCGCCGGCACCGTGTCGCTGCGCGTGCCCTCGTGGGCCTCCGGCGCCACGCTCTCCCACGGCTCCGGCCCCGCCCGCGCGGTCACGCCCGGCTACGCGGCGGCGGAGGGGCCGTGGAAGGCCGGCGACGAGATCCGGCTGGAGCTGCCCATGACGCCGCGCTGGACGTTCCCGGACCGCCGGGTCGACGCGCTGCGCGGCTGCGCGGCGGTGGAGCGGGGACCGATCGTGTACTGCGCGGAGTCGGTCGGCGACGAGCCGCCGCTGGCGCACCTGACCGTCCGCGTGTCGTCACCGCCCGCCGAGGCAGCGCCCGCCCAGGCGGGCCCTGCCGAGGACGACGTGGACCACAACCCGGCCGGCGGCGAGGCGGTCGAGCTGGAGGTCGCCGCCGTGCATGCGGCGCCCTCCGGGAACGGCTGGCCGTACGGCCCCGACCCGGACCACGCGACCGGCGGCACGGACACCGCGCTGCGGCTCGTCCCCTATCACCGGTGGGGCAACCGCGGCCCCGCCACCATGCGCGTCTGGCTTCCCATCGCCGAGTGACACCCCCCGCTGGAGGAAACCCCCGTGCGTAGAACCCTGCCCTGTCTGGTCGCCGTGACGCTGGCGGGCGGACTGCTCGCCGGCACCCCGCCGGCCGCCTCCGCCGTGACGGCCCGGACGGCCGAGGACGGCCTGGGCATGCCGGCCTTCACCGGCGCGGACCCGGTGCCCGACGAGCCCGTCGGCTACCACCCGCGCAAGATGATGGAGGAGATCTACAAGAAGGAGAAGGGCGGCGACTCCTACTGGATCGACCGCATGCTGGCCCGCCCCGGTGACGACCCGGCGGGCGACTGGCTGATGTCGCGCGGCCGGGCGCTGTTCATGAAGGAGCACGACCCCGCCAAGCTCGGCTTCGGCGGCAGCGTCGCCTACTGGGAGAGCGTCGACAACCGCGACGCCTACACGATCTCCCTCGGCGCCGACCTCGCCGAGGACAAGGCCAAGCGGCTGCAGATGCCGAGCCACTGGACCGGCGCGTACACCGGCGACGGTCTGTCGGTGAGCGTGAAGAAGTTCATCACCCACGAGAACGTCGCCGTCACCACGCTGGCCGTCACCAACACCGGCACGGACCGGCGGGAGGTTCCCGTCAGCGTCGTCTCGCCGTACGCGAGGACCGCCGACGGCGAGCGTGAGCTGACCGGCGTGGTCACGGCCAAGAACCGCCTGACCACCATCTTCCCGCGGCTCAGCGGCGACGGCCTCAAGGCCGCGGGCGGCGAGCTGAGGGGCACGCTCACCCTCAAGCCCGGCCAGACCGCGACCACCAAGGTCCAGATGGGCTTCGTGACCGAGGAGCTGCCCGGCTCCCGGACGGAGTACGACGGCTACCGGGGACGCTCGCCCGAGAAGGCGCTCAAGCGGCAGCTCCAGGACTACAACGCCTGGTGGGCGGAGAACCTGCCCTACATCGACGTGCCCGACGAGAACATCAAGAAGTTCGTGTACTACCGCTGGTGGCTGATGAGGTTCAACTTCCTCGACGCCGACATCCCGGGCAACGACTTCCAGTTCCCGACGTCGGTCGAGGGAGCCCTCGGCTACAACAACGCCATCGTGCTGACCGTGCCGATGTTCATCCAGGACCTCAAGTACCTGCGCAACCCGATCTACTCGTACGGGCCGTGGGTGTCGGCGGGCGAGGTGTCGCGCAACTCCAAGTACACCGACAACCCCGGCGACCCGGAGAACTGGTCGAACAGCTACACCCAGTACATCTCGGCCTCGGCCCTGGAGAGCTACCAGCTCCACGGCGGCCAGCCCGGCATCCTGCGCAACCTGGCCCGCTACGCCGAGAAGGACGTCTACGGGCAGCTCAACGCCTACGACTCCAACAAGAACGGCGTCATCGAGTACGACTGGGAGGCCATGACCGGCAACGACGCCGACGCGGTGTCGTTCCACTACTACGACCGGGCCAACGAGCGACTCGAAGGCGCCTACGTGTACGCCAACGCCATGGCGGCGGCCCAGGCGTACGCGCTGATCGGCGACACGGCGAAGGCCACCGAGATGCGCGGCGTGGCCGACAAGGTCAAGAGCGGCATCCTGTCCCTGCTCTGGGACGACAAGGACAAGCTGTTCAAGCACCGCGACCTCCAGACGGGCAACCTGATCCCGTGGAAGGAGTCGAACAACTACATCCCGTACGCCACGGGACTGGTGCCCACGGACGACCCGAAGTACCGGGAGGCGCTGCGCCTGTGGGCCGACCCCGCCGAGTACCCGATCTTCCCGGCCTACACGGCCAACCAGAAGGACAAGGCGGAGGCCGCGGCCCAGGGCAAGCCGGGGTCGAACAACTTCTCGCAGATCAACTCCACCCGGAACTTCGCGCTGTTCTCCAAGGCGCTGCGCGAGTACGCCTCGCCGTACATCACGGCCGACCAGTACAAGCAGCTCCTGTACTGGAACGCCTGGTCGCAGTTCGTCGGCGGTGACACCCGCTACCCCGACGCCAACGAGTTCTGGGCCAACTGGAACCCGGCCACCAAGAGCATCGACTACCGCTCGTGGATCCACCACACGATCCTCGGCAGCAGCAACTGGACCGTCATCGAGGACGTGATGGGCCTGCGCCCGCGCTCCGACGGCAAGGTCGAGCTGTGGCCGGTGGACATCGGCTGGGACCACTTCACGGTCAACGGGATCGACTACCGCGGCGACGACCTGACCATCGTCTGGGACAAGCCGGGCGACGGGACCACCCACTACAAGGGCGTGCCCGAGGGCTACTCGATCCTCGTCGACGGCAAGCGCAAGGTCACCCTGTCCGGGCTGGCGCACGCCACCTGGGACCCGGCGACCGGCAAGGTCGAGGGCGCCACGGGCGTCACCGTCCTGCACAGCGAGAAGGCGCCGGCCATGCGTGCCCCCGCCGACGTGAAGCTCAAGGGCGCCAGGGTCGAGGACCTGTTCCAGAAGGCCGGCGTGGACCTGCGCTCCGCCGGCGCCAACCTGGTCACCGGCGCCACGGCCTCCCACGGCGACGCCGCCCCGGCGGCCGACGGGTTCACCATCAACGAGCCGTTCTGGGGCAGCAAGGGCTCCGGCAAGCCGCAGGACTGGCTGGAGGCCGACCTCGGCGGGGCCAAGCCCGTGGACCTCGTCCGGCTGTACTTCACCAACGACCGCAAGCCGGGCGGCTACAGCGAGCCCGCGTTCTACCAGCTGCAGTACCTCGACGGCGACACCTGGAAGGACGTGCCCGGGCAGGCCAGGGAGCCGGTGCACCCGCGGGCCAACCTCAACACGATCCGCTTCCCCAAGGTCGTCACCTCGAAGCTGCGGGTGCTCGTCACCCACCGCCCGGGGTACGCGACCGGGCTGAAGGAGGTCCAGGCGTACGCGACGGGCGAGGACGCGCCGCGGGCGGGCAACGCCGCGCCGTACGTGCTGGCCGTCGCCGACCCGTCCTTCAACCGGCCGGGGCAGGCCAAGGTGGACGCCGTGGTCAAGGACGACGGGCTGCCGTCGGGGACGCTCACCACGCAGTGGAGCGTCGTGGACGGGCCCGGTGAGGCGTTCTTCACCGACCCGGCCGGGACCAGCACCGTCGTGTCGTTCACCGAGCCGGGCACGTACCGGCTCAAGCTGACCGCCTCCGACGGCGCGAAGCAGACGACCTCCACGGTGACCGTCACCGCGGGCGCGCTCGGCGCCCAGGTGAACGTGGCCCCGTACGCCACACCCACCGCCTCCTACACCTCTTCGTGGGAGAAGGTGACGGCGGTCAACGACGGCATCGACCCGCCCCGCTCCAACGACGGCGCCAACCCGCGCTGGGGCACCTGGCCGCAGCAGGGCACGCAGTGGGTGCAGCTCGAATGGCCCTCGCCCGTGCGGGTGAACAAGGCCGACGTGTACTTCTTCGACGACGGGGGCGGCGTCCGCGTGCCGAAGTCGTGGAAGATCCAGGCGTGGAACGGCCAGGAGTTCGCCGACGTCACCGGCGTCGCGTCCTACCCGGCGGCCGCCGACGCCTACAACACGGTCGCCTTCGACACGGTCACGACGACGAAGCTGCGCGTCCAGCTCGAAGCGGAGGAGGCGTCGGTCGGGCTGCTGGAGGTCAAGACGTACGCGGTGCCGCCGGACTCGGTGCGGCCGGTCCACGTCCCGACGCTCGCCGGGACGCTGCCCCAGCTCCCCGCCACGGTCGAGACGCTGTACGACGACGGGGTGCGCGGCCGGGCGGCGGTGACCTGGCAGCAGGTGACGGCCGACCAGGTCAGGACGGGTGGCACGAGCTTCACCGTCACGGGCCTCGCCGAGGGCCTGCGGCAGCCGGTCCAGGCCACCGTGTACGTCAGGACGACCGGGGCGGTGACCATCACCTCGCTGGCCGAGGAGGCGGTGCGCACCCGCGCCGGCACGGCTCCGGCGCTGCCGGCGACGGTCGTCGCCACCTACAACGACGGCTCCAAGGACAGCGGCGTCGCGGTCACGTGGGCCGCGGTCGGCGCCGACCAGTACGCCAGGCCGGGCACGTTCACGGTGACCGGTGAGGTGGCCGGCACCACGCTCCAGGCCAAGGCGACCGTGACGGTCGAGTAGGCACACGGCCGTCCGATGAGACCTGGGGCCGGGCTCCCGCCGCGAGGGCGGGAGCCCGGCCCCGGATCGTTCAGTCCCCGGCTCGTTCAGTCCCCGGCTCGTTCAGCCCTCTGGTCGTTCAGTCCTCTGGCAGCAGGGTGCCGAGTGGGCCCAGGTCGAGGTTCAGGTCGGACGGTGACAGGCCGAACCGGTCGCACAGCTCGGTCATGGCGTCCTCCAGCCGCATCAGGGTGAGGCCCAGCGCCTCGACCTGCTCGTCGGACAGGTCGCCCTCCTCCATCCGGCGTACGGACTGCCGCTCGACGAGCTGCCGCACGAGCTCCACCAGGGTGAGCACCAACCGGGACAGGTCCCGCTCGACGGCCTCCCGGTCGGCCTCGATCCGCAGGCGCGGCGAGCGCACCTCACGGACCGGCTCGCGCCTCCCCTCCATGGAGCTCATTCCTCCGGCTCGTCCTCCCCCACGCGCTCCGCGTACCCCTGGATGGGCGGCGCCCCGTGCCCCCTGACCGGTTCGTCCTCGCGGCCGGGCCGGCGGACCGGTTCCAGCACGCGGAGCGGCTCGGACTCGCGGATCGACGCGACGACCGCCCGGATCGAGATGCGGACGAGGTCGATGTCCGCGATCGACAGCACCAGGTCTCCGCTGACCACGACGCCGCCGGCCAGCAGCCGGTCCAGCAGGTCCACGAGGGCCACCCGTTCGGGCGGCAGCCGCCCCTCGGAGGCGAGCACGGATCCCCGTGTCTCCTTGAACGCCACGTCAGACCTCCTCTCGCCGCGCGCCGTCGTCGTCCTGCACACCGTCGTCGTCCAGCGTGATGAACGAGTACGGCGCCCACGGGCCGGTGAGCTGGATGTCGCCGCCGTCCCCGCGCAGCTCCTCAACGGCCCGCGTGAACTCCTCGCCCCGGTCCTGTTCGACCAGGTAGGCCCCGTTCAGCACCATCGACTCCTCGCGGCCGGAGAGCTGCGGATCCTGCGCTCGGTGGCGGCGGCTCGCGACGGCGATGGAGCTGAGGGCGCCGTGGACGCGCTCGGCCCGCGCGCCGGCCTGCCGCCACGCCTCCTCGCGGCTGCGCATGTGCTGCTGCCGCCGCTTCAGGTACGCCGTCCCGGGCCGCTCCGTCTCCTTCCGCGTCTCCCCGCCGCCCGTCTCCGCGCCGCCGGCCTCCGCGCCGCGCGCCTCCCCCTCCGGCCCGGGCCGCTCCCCCGGCGAGGCGTACACCTTCACGCCCCACTCCTGCCGCCCGGCGACGCGGCCGAGCGCCCGCGCGAAGTCGTCGCGCCGCTCGGCCAGCAGGGTCCGCACCTGCGCGTCCTCGCTGTAGACGGTGACCAGGCGCACGGGAACGACCGGCGCCCGCAACGCCACCGCCTCGACGACGCGGTGGTGGGCGCGCGCGGTCTCCTCCAGCCAGTCCAGGTCCTCCATGGAGCGCCGCAGCGGCTCCTCGCCGAACTGGTCGAGCGGCACGGTGCTCACGTACGCCACGAGACCGGCCCCACCGATCGTCCGCACCTCGCCGTCCGCGATGCCTCGCGGAAGCGCACCGGCGCCCGCCGGGGCCGCCTGCTCGCGCGAAGGCACGTCGTCGCGGCCGGCGTGAGCGGGCTCCTCCGCGGCGACGGCGTAGAGGTACGTGCCCGAGCCCGGGTCAGCGGCCACGGTCGTCCTCCTCGGCTTCCTCGGCCCGCACGGCACGGCGGCGCGGGCGGCCCTCGCCCGCCCCCCGCTCCACGGAACGGCGGCGGGAGCGGCCCTCCCCGGGCTCCTGCTCGACGGCGCCGCGGGAGCGGCCCTCGTCCACCTCGCGCCCGCCCCGGCGGTCCGGCGGGTAGCCGTCCTCCAGCTCGGCGACCCGGTCGCGCAGCCGGCGGTTCTCCTCCTGCAGGCCGCGGTCCTTGCCGCTGAGCCACGGGTCGTGCTCCCACCAGTCGATGCCCATCTCGCGAGCCGTGTCCACCGACGCGATGATCAGCCGCAGCTTGATCGTCAGCAGCTCGATGTCGAGGAGGTTGACCCGGATGTCACCGGCGATGATCACGCCCCGGTCGAGGACGCGCTCCAGGATGTCGCCCAGGTTGGTCGGCTCGCGGCCGCCGGAGGCCGACGAAGGGTAGGCCTGGCGCCCGATCGGTCCCGTCCGCGCTGGCTCCACGATCAGCCCCTCTCGCTGTCACCGCTGCCACGCCGGTAGCGGCGCAGCCTCCGGTAGGAGAGCAGGTCGCCCTCCGCGTCCAGCTCGGCCTCGTACAACGCGAGGATGTCGCCCGACGACGGGATCCGGCGGTCCTCCACCACCTCGACGTCCACGGTCCAGCCGTTGTCCCCCGGCTTGACCAGCGTGACCCCCTCGGGCTCGCGGGCCGTCAGCCCGGCGATGTGCCGCAGCCCCGTCTCACCGGCGGTCGCCGCGGACAGCCGCCGCGGCTCCTCCTCGTAGCCGTCGCCGCCCTCGTCCTCGTACTCCCCCTCGTCCTCCTCCTCGTAGTCCCCTTCGTCCTCGTCGGCCGGCTCGTCGTCATCGGCCGCTTCGTCCTCGTACTCCTCGTACTCGGCGTCCTCGTCCTCGCCTCTGTCCGCCGCACCGGCGTCGGTGTCGTCCGATGAGAGATCGTCCCGCTCGCGCTCGAACGTGTCGTCGGCGCGGCCGCGTCGCCTGGCCGGCACGCGATCACCTCCTGCCTTCTCCGGGGTCGATTCCGGTGGGCGGGCCGATCATCCTCTGCAGGACCTCGCGCATCCGCTCCTCCTGCTCCTCCTCGGAGATGAGGCCCTCCGCCGCGGCCCGTTCGATCTCCTCCAGCTCGCGCCGCACCGCCGCGGGGTCGCTCATCTCACGCTCGACCTGCTCCTGAATCAGCTCACCGAGCCGGATCACCCCTTTGACCGGCGCCAGCGGCCAGCCGAACAGGAGGCTG
This sequence comes from Nonomuraea sp. NPDC005501, assembly GCF_040605905.1. Taxonomy (NCBI): domain Bacteria; kingdom Bacillati; phylum Actinomycetota; class Actinomycetes; order Streptosporangiales; family Streptosporangiaceae; genus Nonomuraea; species Nonomuraea sp. NPDC005501. The sequence continues at coordinate 70,832 of NZ_JBEXDT010000020.1, forward strand.
AGCAGGCCCATGCGCCGTCACCCCGCCGGCGTGACGATGAAGTCGTACGGAGCCAGCGGCCCGAGCAGCCGGATCTGGACCCGGCCCTCCCACCGCGAGGCGAACCCCTCCAGGGCCTCCTCCAGGTCGTCCTGCCGGTCCAGCTCCACGAGCAGCGCGATGTGCGCGGCATCCTGCTCGTGCGTGGGCTCCCGTACGGACGTGAGCACGGAGACCGGCGCGAGCGCCTCCAGGAGTGCCTGCGTGTCGGCCTCGCGCTTGGCGCCGACGGCCTGGTTGACGATCTCTCCGAGCTGGATGCGCGCCTCGCGGCTGGCGTCCTCGGGCAAACTCCGGATCTGCTCGCGCAGCTCCGCCACCGCGGGCTCCTCCTCGAGGACCTCCCTGAGGACGGCCTGCTCGACGTAGCGGGCCTTGACCACGTACTGGGCGCGGCCGTCCAGCTCCTCCAGCGCCGAGCGGAAGTCGTCGTGGTGCGGGGCCAGCAGCTCCTCCACGACCGCCTCGGAGCTGGTCATGACGGCGCCGAAGCGGATGGGCAGCACCGGCACCTCGGCCGCGGTGGCGTCGAGCAGCCGCTCGTGTGCCATGAGGTCGTCGGGCGTTCCCAGCGGGCGGTCGAGGGCCAGCTCGCTGACCAGCGCGCCGACCTCGCCGTGCCGTACGAGACCGACCGCGGCGGACGGGTCGCCCACCCCGCGCGCCTCGTCCGACACCTGCACGTCGGCCGGCACGATCCCGTAGAGGTAGACGCCCACTCCCACCTCGGACGAGGAGCTCCGCTCGTCCTCCCTGCCGGTGGTGGTCATGGTCAGTCCTCCCCTCTGCGCCGCCGGCGGCTCGGCCGCGGCTCGCTCTCTTCCTCGTCACCGGAACCGCCGACGAAGTCGTCGAGCTTCTCCGCGGCAGCCTCCAGGACACCCTGCGCCGCGCCCTTGCCCGTGTCGGCGATCTTGTTCTGCTTGATGTCGTGCATGAGCTCGGGCAGCCCCTGGCCGCCCTGCTCCGCGAGGTCCAGCCGGTTCACGGCCTCGGCGAAGCGCAGGTAGGTGTCCACGCTCGCCACCACGATCCGCGCGTCGATGGTCAGCAGCTCGATCCCCACCAGGGAGACCCGCACATACGCGTCGATCACCAGGCCCTTGTCCAGGATGGTGTCGATCACGTCCGCCAGGCCGGACGCGGAGGGGCGCTGGGCTATCCCGCCTCCGCCTCCCGCGGGCTGCACAGTCATACGCTCACCCCTCGATCCTCAGCCATCGCTCCCGCGCCCTCACCTGCGGCCGGCGGTCGCCGCCCTGCGGCGGGCCGGTCGCCGCGCGGGGGGCGGCTCCTCTTCCTCTTCTTCCTCTTCCTCGTCGGCCCGGCCTTCGGGCTCCTCCTCGGCGCCCTCGTCCTGGGGCTCCTCGGGCTCCTCTTCCTCTTCGCCCTCCTCTTCTTCGCCCTCTTCGCCCTCGTACTCGTCCTCGGGCTCCTCGGGCTCTTCGCCCTCCTCGCCTTCTTCGGGCTCCTCGCCCTCCTCGGGCTCGCCCTGGTCCTGCGGCTGCTCCTCGGCGCCCTCTTCCTCTGCGCCTTCCTCTTCCTGGCCCTGCTCCTCCTGGTCGCGCTCCTCCTGCCGGGCGGTCTCGTCGTCCTTGGTGACCTTGCCCTCGTGGATCTCGCCGCGCCAGCCGCCGTCCTCCGACAGCTCGTCGGGGTGCAGCATGACGTGCGTCATGACGTGCCGGGCGAAGTGCTTGATCTCCAGCCGCGCCCGCCTGCCCTGCGCCCGCCAGATGTTGCCCGTATGCTCGAACAGCCCTTGAGGGTGGTATTCGAGGATGACGATGACGCGGGTCAGGTTCGGGGTGAGCTCGTGGAACGTCACGGCACCGTCGACGTAGCCCTTGGCCCCCTCCGACCGCCAGATGATGCGGTCATCGGGGACCTGCTCCTGGATCGAGGACTTCCAGGCCCGGTGGGACCAGAAGACCTGCGCCTTCCAGGTGAGCTTCTCCTCGGACTCCTGGTTGACGGACTCGACCTTCTTCGTGAAGCTCGGGAAGTCCTGGAACTGCGTCCACTGGTTGTAGACGACGCGGATGGGCGCACCGATGTCGATCGCCTCGACGATGTTGGTGAGCTTGAGCTTCTTGCCGCCTTTGCCCTTGCCGCCCTTCTTGCCGCCGGTGAGGGCGCTGCCGATGGCCTTCGTCGCCCCGGACAGCAGCATCTTGCCGGGCGAGAACCCGCCGCCCTTGCCGGTGATCGCCCCGAGCAGCCCCTCACCGCCGCCTTCGGCGACGTCGGTGAGCCGCCCCGTCAGCCCCCCCAGCTTGTCGGTGATGGAGCCCATGGCGCGCTCCGCCAGTGCCATGGCGAGGTCCTGCAGAGCCGATACCAGCTCGTCCTTCGGGCCTTCCAGGTCCGGGGCGGCCTCGTCGGCCTTCGATACGTCAGCCACCTGGCTCACCTCCGCGCCTTGCCTGTCGTCGTCGAGGAGCGCCCGCCCCTCGTACCGGACCGCTCCTCACCCTGCGATCCCTCTCCGCCGGACCCCGCCCTGCGCCGGACCGGCCGGGCGCTCGTCTCGCCGTCGCCCCCGGACCCTCCGGAGGACCTGCCTCCCGAGGACTTGGCCGCTGACGACCCGGACGCCTTGGAGCCGGACGCCTTGGAGCCGGTCGACCTGGAAGCGGACGACTTCACACCGGACGACCTGGACGTGGACGGCTTGGCAGTCGAGGACTTCGTCGCCGTGGACCTGGACGCCGACGGCTTGGAGGCCGCCCCGGACGCCCTGCCGACCGCGGACCTGGCCCCGGAGGCCCCGGCCCCCGCGGCCCTGCTCACGGGCGACCCGCCGGTCGAGCCCTGGGCGCGGACACGTCCGCCCCGCGCGCGGGGCCGCTCCTCAGGCTCCTCCTCTTCCTCCTCGTCCTCTTCACCCCGGTCCTCGTCCTCGCCGGACTCCTCGCCCTCGCCCTCGTCCTCGTACTCGTCCTCTTCGCCCTCGTACTCCTCGTCCTCTCGGCCTTCCTCGCCTTCCTCGCCTTCGCCGGAGGCGCGCCGGCCATCGGGACGTTCCGGATGCCGCAGCCCCTCGGCGCGGTCGTGCAGCTTCGAGGTGATGTTGTCCACCTGCTTGCCGGCCGCCGCCACGGCGGCCGCCTTGGCGACCTCCAGCAGCTCGCCCCGGAGCCGGTTGGTGATGTCTTCGATCTGGGGAGAGCCGCCGAGCAGCTTCGCCCCTTGTTGCAGCAGCCCGCCGACGCCCTCGTCGCCTTCCTTGCGCAACCGCTTGGCGATCCCGATAGCCGTCAGGAGAGTCGCCAAGCGCAGCTTGTGACGCCGACCGAGGTAGTAGCCCGCGGCGAGAGCCATCGCCACTCTGGCCGTGTCCTTCATGGCATGCGCTCCTTCTTCCGGCGTCCGTCCGGCATCCCTTCCGGCACCGCGGCTGACCCGTGCCAGCCTGCCCATCCGGTGCCCGACAAATGGACAAAGAAACACTTACAGGCATAAAACGGTCAGACTTGACGCTCGTGCACCCAGGCGTTTAAACAGCCCCCGGAGCCGCGTCATCCGGGCCGCCGGATCGGCCGCTTTGGCGGTAGGTTCAGCCGACATGGAGGGCATCGCGGGGACTGTGGTCACGGCCGCCGGCATGTTCGCCGGCACGAACGTGGACGACCTCATCGTCCTGACCGTGCTGTTCCTGTCGTCCCGTGCGGGCGGGGTGCCGCACCCGTGGCAGATCTGGGCCGGCCAGTACACCGGGATCGCGACGCTGGTGGCCCTGTCGGTGATCGCGGCGCTCGGCCTGACGATCATCCCGGACGCCTGGGTCGGCCTGCTCGGCCTCCTGCCCCTCGCCCTCGGTGTCCGCGGCCTGGTCGCGGCCTTACGTTCCCGCAAGCACCCGGACGGCGGGGACGGCGCCCCCTCGGCGGCGGGCGTGCCGGCCGTCGCGTCCGGTGTGCTGCCGGTGGCCGGGGTGACCATCGCCAACGGCGCGGACAACCTGTCGGTCTACACGCCGGTGTTCCGCACGATCGGCCCGGTCGCCTCGCTGGTGACGATCGCCGTGTTCGCCGCCGGCGTCGCCCTGTGGTGCCTGGCGGGCTCCTGGCTGGGGTCGCATCGCCAGGTCATCGGGGTCGTCGAGCGGTACGGCCACTGGATCGTCCCGGTGGTGTTCATGGCCGTCGGCGCCCTCATCGTGCTCGGCTCGGGCGTCCTCACCCGCCTCCCGCCCTTCGCCTGAGACCGCCGCTCGCGGCACCGGCATCCTCCTCCCCCAGCCGGGTACGAACGGCGCCACGGAGAGACGCGTCCTGGGAGGTCTCGTGGAGCTGGGTCTGGCCGGCAAGGTCGCCGTCGTCACCGGCGGCAGCTCGGGGATCGGCCTCGCCGTGGCGCGGGGCCTGGCGGCCGAGGGCGCGCATCTCGTCCTCGCGGCACGCGGCGCCGCCCGCCTCGAACAGGAGGCACGCGCCGTCGCCGAGACACACGGCGTGCGCGTGGTGCCCGTCGTCTGCGACGTGGCGACGCCGGGGGGCACGGCCGCGCTGACGTCGGTGGCCGAGGAGGGCTTCGGAGGCGCCGACATCCTGGTCAACAACGCGGGCGCCGGCTCGAACGAGACCATCGTCGAGGCCCCCGACGAGAAGTGGCAGGCGTACTGGGACCTCCACGTCATGGCGGCCGTCCGGCTGGCCCGCGGGCTCGTCCCCGGCATGCGGCGGCGCGGCGGCGGCGTCATCCTGCACAACGCGTCGATCTGCGCGGTCCAGCCGCTGTGGTACGAGCCGATCTACAACGTGACCAAGGCCGCCCTCATGATGTTCTCCAAGGTGCTGGCCACGGAGGTCGTCGGCGACGGCATCCGGGTCAACTGCGTCAACCCCGGCCTCGTCCTCACCCCCGACTGGGTGAAGACGGCCAAGGAGCTCAGCGGCGACGACTGGCGGAGCCACCTCGACGACGTCGCCCGGGAGCACGCGCCCATCCGGCGCTTCGCCGCGCCGGAGGAGGTGGCGAGCTTCATCGTCTTCCTGTGCTCGGACCGGGCGAGCTACTCGGTCGGCTCGGCGTACTTCGTCGACGGCGGGATGCTCAGGACCGTGTGACTCCGGATCGCGGCCCGTTCTCGCGCCGGCATGCGTGACGAACGGATCAAAGCGGATGATCGCGCAGGCCATGGCGAAGGCCGCCGCCATGGGCGGACCGAGATGTGCGCCCGGCGACCTTCGGGCCGCGGAGCAGTCGCTGCTGCTGCGTCACAGAGGTGCTGCGCAACGTGCATGATAGATCAATCACCGGGACCCGCCGGTGGCACGTCATGCCGTAGAGCTCGCGCCGAGATCGCCAGGAGGCTGGGAATGGTCGGAGAGTCCGGGACGTCGGCAAGGGCGCGGTGATGCTGCTCGCAGGCCGTTATCGGCTGCTGTCGCAGCTCGGCCAGGGCGGCATGGGCACAGTCTGGCGGGCGATGGACGAGCTCCTCCGGCAGGAGGTGGCCATCAAGGAGGTGCGGCTCCCGCCCGACCTCGACGAGGCGTCACGGGCCGAGCTGACCGAACGCACGCTCCGCGAGGCGCGCGCCGCGGCGACGCTGCGCTCCCACGCGTCCATCGTCACGGTGCACGACGTGGTCCTCGACGGAGGACGGCCGTGGATCGTCATGGAGCTGGTCCGCGGGCGCTCCCTCGATCGGGCTGTTCGCGACGACGGCCCGCTGCCGCCGCACCAGGTGGCCGCGATCGGGCTGCGGATGATCGACGCCCTCACGGCCGCCCACACCTCGGGCATCCTGCACAGGGACGTCAAACCCGCCAACGTCATGCTCACCGACGACGGGCGGGTGCTGCTGACGGACTTCGGCATCGCGACCATCGTCGGAGACAACGGGCTCACACAGACGGGGATGCTGACCGGCTCGCCCGGCTACATCGCCCCGGAGCGCCTGCGCGGCGAGGCCGAGGGCCCGCTCGCCGACCTGTGGTCCCTCGGCGCCACGCTCTTCACGGCGGTGGAGGGCAGCCCGCCGTTCGCCCGCCCGAACCAGGCCGCGGCGCTGGCAGCCGTGCTCATGCAGGAACCCGCCCCCTTCCGGCTGGCCGGCCCGCTCGCTCCCGTCCTGAGCGCGATCCTGGAGAAGGACCCGGCACGCCGCTGCTCCTCCGACGAGGCGGCCGGCTGGCTGGACGCCGTCTCGCGGGGCGACACCGCGACCGGCCCGACCCGCCCACGGAAGCGGACCATGCCGGGACGCTCGTCCCGGCGCGTCCGCCCCCAGATCGTCGTGGGCGCCGTGCTCGCGGTGGTGCTGACCGTGGCGGCGGCGATAGTGGTCGTGCCGCTGCTGTTCCCGAACACCGTCCGCTTACTCGGCTACGTGCTCACGCCCCGATCCACCTACTCCGCGGCACCGACGTCGAGCCCGTCGGCCGGCCCGTCGGCGGTGGCCACGCCGCTGATCTCCCGCGATTTCGAGGCGTGCGACCTGCTGACCAGCAAGCAGACGCGCTCGCTGTTCGACGCTTCGACGAAGCGGCAGTTCCTCAGCGCCTCCGCTTGCAAGTGGGGCCGGGCGGACGGTGCCACCCTGAGCGTCACGGCGTTCCGTCTGCCCAGCGCGTCGACGGCCGGGTTCTCCTACAAGCAGTCGGTCAAGTTCATGAAGGAGGAACCCAGGCGCAACGCGGGAACCAAGCTCCGCAACGGGCCGGACGCCGGCGACGAGGCGTACAGCTATACCCAACCGCGACCCTTCGGGCTCCCGGGCTACCAAACGCGGACAGTGCTGCGCGTGACGAACGTCTTGGTGACCATCGACGTCTACGCCCCACGGCCCGGTCACACCATCGCCGATCGGTCGGCCGAACTCGTCGCGGCGGCTGTCGAGAAGTACCGATAGTCCCGTTCTCACCCGTTCCGGAGCCCTCAACGAATGCCCTGAGTCGCGGGCGACAAACGGGACCCTTGCGGTCAGCCGGTCGCGCCGTACGGTCGCGTCACGCCGATCACGTTCACAAGCCGAGCCGCTTCGGCGTCGTACGGCAGCAGAACACCGAATGCCGCTTCAGCATGCTGGGGCACCGCGACCCCGCACGCTTGACCGGATCATCGGTGGCGCAGGGCAGTCCGGCGGGGTCGAAGAGCTTGAAGGCGGCCACGATGTCGGTGTCGAGAACGCCTCGCTCATACCCGATCACAGGCCGGTCCCGTCGAACGGATCGCGCAGCTCGTCATCGATCACCGTGTCCAGATCCGCACCTCGTCCCAGTCGACAGCCGGGGCGGTGGCGAAGACGGCCTGTGCCTCGGCTGTGGGAACGAAGCGGCGGCGCCTGATCGGCTCTACTTCGGCGAGCGGCTCGCCGTTGATGGTCAGAATGAAGCGCTTTCCCTCGCGCGGGCCGCGTGTGACGCTACCGGAGTCGTTGACGAACTGGCGCACGCTCACCTCGGTCGGACGGGGCTTCGGAGCATCCATGGCTCAATGACATGCGGCCGTACCACGATGTGCCACAGTGTCTCACCCTTCAGGGGTCACGGCTCCGGCACGACTGGAATGAACGCCTGGGGCCCTGAGCGCGCAGCGCCGCAATGGCGTCCTGCACAGCGAAACGGCGACACCCGTAACGGATGCCGCCGCATTGTCGCAGTGGAGCTATGGGGATTCGAACCCCAGACCTCCTCCATGCCATGGAGGCGCGCTACCAACTGCGCCATAGCCCCTTGATTCATGGCAAGTGTATCGGAGATCCCGCCGTCCCCGTGCCACCCACGGCGAACCGGACGCTAGGCCGCTCGCCGGATCGGCATGCCGAGCTCACGGACGAGCCCGCACACGTCCACCCCGGCGGAGCGCAGGATCGCCGCCGTGCCGTTGCCGCCGTCGGCCAGCAGGCCCCACAGCAGGCTCTCGCCCGTCACCGGGCCGGACCGCCGGCGGGCGACCTCCACGACCTTGCGCATGTGGCCCGCCAGCGGGACGGAGCCCAGCGGCCCGTGCAGCGTCATTCTCAGGGGCCGCAGCGGTGAGCGCGTGAGCCGCCACCGGTCCGGGTCGCCGGCGCTCGCGCGGGTGCGGCGGCGCACCTCGTCGAGGTCGATGCCGAGCGTGGCGAGCAGCGCCCGCGCGTCCGGGCCCGTGTCGACGCGGGAGCCGATCTCCTCGCGCGTGGCGGTGAACGAGGTGAGGTCGAAGGGGCGGGTCTCGGCGAGGGCGAGCAGCAGGACGCCGGTGGTCAGCGCCGGGTGGCCCGCGTCGAGCGCGATCGTGCCGGCCGTGGCCACGGCTCGGCGCGCGGGCCGGGTGAACCGGGCGAAGCCATGGCGCACGACGGACGCGGCCGGCCCGCCGGGCGTCGCGTCGGGCGTCCTGCCGGGCGATTGCGGCATCGTTCTACCTCCCGAGTCTGCGGGCGTGCTTGCGGTGGACCGTCTGCCGCTTCACGCCGAGCGCGTCGGCGATCCGCTCCCAGGACCAGCCGCGGTCGCGGGCGTGCGACACGTGCGCCGCCTCCAGCTCCTCCAGCAGGGTCCGGAGGGCGGCGACCGCCGCGAGCCCCACGCCGGGGTCGGGGCCGGCCGCGGCACGGGCCAGGTCTGCGGCGTCCACCGGAACGGGCCCGGGCCCGGTCGTGGGTACGGTCGTGGGTACGGTCACGGCGTCAGCATATGCTGACACGGCAGTGTTTGTCACCACATGCTGACACCGGACGAGGCGCGCCACGGCGACCCGGAGACGGGCCGCGCGAACTCAGAGGCGGTCCGCCAGGACGGCCAGGATCGGCAGCGCGGCCGCCAGGCGTTCGCGCTCCTCGGGGGTGAGGGTGTCGACGGCGGCGGCGAGGCGCTCGGTGATGACCAGGTCGCGGCTGACGAGCGCGGCCTGGCCCTTGCCGGTGATCGAGGAGATCACCCGGCGGCCGTCCTCGGGATCGGGGTCGCGCGCCACGAGCCCGCGCCGGTGCAGCCCGCCGAGGATCGTGCCGATGGCCTGGGCGGTGATGCGCTCCAGCGCGGCCAGCCGGGCCGAGGTGAGCGCCCCTTCCCGGTCCAGCCGCGCCAGCACGGCGAGCTCGCTGAACGACACGTCGTCGTCCGCCCCGTTGGTGTAGAGCTGGCGGATGCGCCGCGCCAGGCGGCCGACGGCGATCCGGAGGTCCTTCGCTAGCACGAGCCCAAGGCTAGTGCCACCGACGCCAAGCCTGGATTTATCAACCTGGCTTTGGTAAATTCCTGAGCCATGTGCTACGACCCCGAGGCCGCCCCGCCCGCCTTCACTCCCCCCGTCACCGGCACCCGCGCCCGGTCGCTCCGCCTGACCTCGGCGGACGGTGCGACGTTCGCCGCCTACGAGGCCCGTCCCGACGACGTGCGCGGCGCGGGCGTCGTCGTCCTGCCCGACGTGCGGGGCCTGCACGGGTTCTACAAGCACCTGGCCGTACGGCTGGCGGAGCAGGGCCACCCGGCCGTCGCCATCGACTACTACGGGCGCACGGCGGCGGACGACGACCGCGGCGAAGCCTTCCCGATCATGGAGCACGTCACCAGGCTGGGCAGGGACACCATCCAGGCCGACATCATGGCCGCGGCCGACCGGCTCGGCCGACCGGCGGTGGCGCTGGGCTTCTGCATGGGCGGGCGCAACGCGTTCCTCGCCTCCGCGCCCCGGTTCGGGTTCGCCGGGGTGATCGGTTTCTACGGCGCGCCGGGCATCGCGGGGCCGTACGGGCCGGGCCCCACCCAGCACGCCGCCGAGCTGTCGGCGCCGGTCCTCGGCCTGTTCGGCGGCGCGGACGAGGGCATCCCCGCCGAGCAGGTGGCGGAGTTCGGGCAGGCGCTCGCGGCCGCCGGGGTGCGGCACGAGCTGGTCACCTATCCGGGCGCGCCGCACGGCTTCTTCGACGCCGCGCACACCGCGCCCAGCGAGCACGCCACGCACACCGCGCCGAGCGGGCACGGCGCGCACGAGGCGGCCAGCGCGGACGCCTGGAGGAGGGTGCTGGACTTCCTGGCCGCCGTCTGAGCGCGCCTCGGAAGCGCCGGCCGGCCGTGCGCGAACGGCTCAGCGGGTCACGGTGGTGCGCATGGTCAGGGTGGCCTCCTCCAGGGCCAGCTCGACCGTGACGGTCCCCAGCTCTGACGTGCGCGACACGTGCGTGCCGCCGCACGGGATCGACGCCTCGCCCTCGGGCAGCGCGCAGTGCCAGGTGCGGCGGGCGGTCAGCTCCGGCCCGGGCACGTCCAGCCGTACGGGCGCGTCGGCCGCCGTCCACGCCTTGAGGCGGTCGTCGACGGCGGCGGCCACCTCGGCGAGGCCGGCGTCCAGGCCGTCGGCCGTGAAGCCCTTCTTGCGCAACGACTTGCCCAGCCGGTACACGTCGAGGCTGGCGCCGGGCGAGATGCGCGAGGAGGTGATCGCCGTCTTGTCGAAGTCGGGGTGGCCGAGCCCGTCCAGGGCCGGCTCCTTGCGCCAGCGGCCGGCCAGGGCGGCGTTCAGGGCCAGGGCGGCCAGGTGGCAGGCGGTGTGCCCGGCCGACAGGGCCGCGCGGTGGGCGGGGTCCACGGCCAGGTCGACGCTCTCGCCCACCGGCAGCGGGGTGTCGGTGACGTGCACGACGAGCCACTGCCAGCCCTCGGCGCCACGCCGCGCGGGGATGTCCTCGCCGAGGTGGAGCCGGCCTTCCGACCAGGCGCCGGTCACGCAGTCGACGACCGGCAGCCCGCCGATCGTGCCGCGGTCGGCGGGCTGGTCGGGCCAGGTGTGGTCGAGCGGGTGGAACGGGGTCTCGGACACGACGAGACCGTGCCGCTCCCCCACCGGCACGGTCCCGACGATCTCGGATCGGCCGGTGACCCGGCCCTCGGGGAAGGTGACGACGGTGGAGTTCACCCCTGGATTGTCGCAGGCTCCGCGGTCACGCGCTCCCGCCGCTCGTCCTCGATGTAGCGGCGCCGTCCCGCGTACAGGCCGGTGACGAGCTGCGCGGCCAGCACCACGAAGAGCATCGCGTACGGCAGCGTCCACCCGCCGGTCAGGTCGTGCAGCAGGCCGACGGCGAGCGGCCCCGCGCCGGCCATGAGGTAGCCGGCGCTCTGCCCGAACGCGGACAGCGCTGCCGTGGCCTCGGCGCTGCGGGTGCGCAGGCCGAGCATCATGAGCGCCAGCGGGAACGACCCCATGCCGAGCGCGATGAGCACCACCCACACCATGGCGGTGGAGACGGGCGCGAGCCACAGCCCGAGGAAGCCGGCCGCGTACGCCGCGACGAGCCCGACCACCACGGGCCGCTGGTCGCGGAAGCGCGAGGCGACCACGGGGATGAGGATGGAGACGGGGATGTTCAGGGCGGTGAAGACCCCGAGGACGAACCCGGCCTCGCCGGTGCTGTAGCCGCCGTCGGTGAGGATCGTGGGCAGCCAGCCGAACATGATGTACGCGATCATCGACTGGGTGCCGAAGTAGACGGCGACCATCCAGGCCAGCCGGCTGTGGGCGAGCTGACGCAGCCCCGAGACGGGCGCCGCGGCCTCAGGCGCGACGCCGTCCTGCGTGTCGCCGGACGCGTCCCCCGCCGCGCTCCCGGGTGTCCGGCGGCGGGCCGGGTCGCTGCGCAGCAGGGCCAGCCACGGCAGGGTGGCCACGGCCGCCAGGGCCGCCCACACGCCGAGCGCGATGTGCCAGTCGCCCGACGCGCGCTCGATCGGCACGGTGGCCGCCGCGGCCAGCATGGTGCCGGCGGCGAGCGCGGTCGTGTAGACGGTGGTCATGACGCCGGTGCGGGCCGGGAAGTGGCGCTTGATCAGGGTGGGGATGAGGACGTTGCCCACGGCCCCGCCGGACAGCGCCACCGCGCTGCTCAGCAGGAACACCGGCGCCGAGCCGACCAGCGACCTGACCAGCAGGCCCACGCCGAGGGTGACGAGGGCGAGCAGCAGCAGCCGGTGCTCGCCCAGCCGCCTGGACAGGGAGGGCGTGACCGCCCCGACCGTCGCGAAGGCGAGCACGGGTAGCGTGGTGAGCAGGGCGGTGCCGACGCTGCTCATGCCGAGGCCCTGGGCGAGCTGGTCGAGCAGCGGCCCGACGCTGGTGACGGCGGTGCGCAGATTGAGGGCCGCGAGGACGATGCCCAGCACCAGGAGCCAGGCGAGGGGGCCGGTCCTGCCGCGGGACTCGCTTCGGAGCTCGGCGAGCACGGTCATGTGGGGGAGATCCTCCACTCATCTAATCATGGGACGAATGGCAATCTTAACAGCCCCAAAACCGGCATTTATTCCTGACACATGACAAAGCCCCCGGTCCCGGGGGCTTTGTGATCGGAGGGAGTGTCCTGTCAGAGCGCGCCGTTACAGGACCGGGCGCGGCGGCTGCGGCGGGTCGTCGTGCGTCCCCAGCGGGCCGGGCGGCGGAAGCGTGGGGCCGGTGCCGGTGCCGGGCGGGTAGTCGCTGCCGCCGACGCTGCCCGGCGGCACGGGCTCGCCCGAGCCGGGCGGCATGGGGTCGCCGGAGCGGGGCGGCATGGAGCCGCCGGTGTCGAGGCCGGAGCCGTGCTGGTGCGGGCCTGGAACGTCGCCGCGCCACGCGCCGGTCGCCCCGCCGCGCGACTCGATGAACTCCTTGAACCGCTGGACGTCGTTGCGGACGCGCATGCGGACGATCTGCAGCCAGTCAGCGGCCGTCTCCAGGAAGCCCTCGGGGTCGTACTCCATCTGGAGCGTGACCCGCGTGGTGTTCTCGTCGAGCCGGTGGAAGGTCACCACCCCGGCCTGCCGGGGCTTGTCCACCGAGTGCCAGGCGATGCGCTCGTCCGGGTGCTGCTCGGAGATCTCGGCCTCGAACTCGCGCCGCACCCCGGCGATCTCGGTGATCCACGCGGTGCGCGTGTCCGTGAGCTGTTTGACCGACTCGACCCCTTCCATGAATTCGGGGAAACTCTCGAACTGCGTCCACTGGTCGTAGGCGACCCTGACAGGAACGTTGACGTCTACCGAGTGTTCGATCGTGCTCATGGTGTCCGCCCCTGCCCTTACGGGGCCGGCGTTAACGCCTGCGCAGCAACCAGTAGAGGCCGACGAGGGGGAGCACGAGCGGAATGAACAGGTAGCCCTTGCCGTACACCGACCACACCGTCGCCTCCGGGAAGGCTGCCGGGTCGAGCACGCTCGCCGTGCCGATGACCAGCACCCCGGCCAGCTCCACGAACAGCGCCGCCAGCGCCAGCCGGCGCGCGCCGCGGGCCAGCGCCACGGTGAGCAGGATGTAGACGAGCGCGGCGAAGGCCGACAGCGAGTACGCCAGCGGCGCCTCTCCGAAGCGGGTGAGGATCTGCACGGCGGCCCGCGCGCCCGCGGCGAGCGCGAACAGCCCGTAGACCGCCAGCAGCGCCCGGCCGGGGCCGGTGCCGATCGAGGGGGACGTCATGGCCCGCCCTGCCAGATCTGCAGCAGTCGCGCGGTCATCACCGCGATGGCGAACCCGGCCACGGTCAGGATCCCCGGCCCCCACCGGCTGCGCTCGGCCAGCGCCAGGAACACCCCGGCGGGCGGGATGACCGCCTCGCCCGCGAGGTAGCCGAACAGCGTGCCCTTGGACACGTGCGCGCCCTCGCCCCCGGCGACGGCCGCGATCACGATGCCCGCCTGCACCAGCACGGCGACCTCCAGCACGGCGAAGCCGACGAGCAGGACCATGCCCATGGGCCGGTCGCGGATCGCGGTGATCAGGCTCGCCAGCGCGAGCAGCAGCGAGCCGGCGATGACGATCGTGGCCACGGTGGTGTTCATCGCGGAAAAGGCTATCGCCCACCCCCCTCGCCCCCGGACGGGCGGGCGACGCCGGAGACGCGGCTTAGGATCGAAGACATGGAGAGGATCCTGGTCAGCGCGTGCCTGATGGGCCGGAGAGTGCGCTACGACGGCGGGGCCAGGACGAGCTCCGACGCCCGGCTGGCCGGGTGGCGCGAGGAGGGGCGGCTGGTGCCGTTCTGCCCCGAGGTCGAGGGCGGCCTGCCGACGCCGCGTCCCGCCGCCGAGATCGAGGCGGGCGCGGGCGGCGCCGCCGTGCTGGCGGGCGCCGCTCGCGTGCTGGCCGCGGACGGGTCCGACGTGACCGCGCACTTCCTGCGGGGCGCGCGGTCGGCGCTGGCCGTGGCCCGCTCCTCCGGGGTACGGCTGGCGGTGCTGAAGGAGGGCAGCCCGTCGTGCGGCGCACTGGCGATCTACGACGGCACCTTCCAGGGCAGGCGCACACCCGGGCAGGGCGTCACCACGGCGCTGCTGGAGGCCAACGGGGTCCGCGTCTTCACCGAGAACCGGATCGCCGAGGCCGCCGCCTACCTGGCCACCCTCGAACCCGCCTGAGCAACGAGACCCCGATCAGGAGACCTGCGCGGCCGACGCCGTCCAGGTGTTGCACGCCCCCGGGTCGCCCTGGGCGTACCCGCGCCGCATCCACGCCTTGATGGTCCCGGTCTTGCCGTAGTAGCGCGGCTCACCGGCCTTGTCGCCCTGCACGAGCGAGAGCAGGTCGTTCCAGTCGCGCTTGGTGCGGCGGTCCAGCGGCCACACGCTCTTCAGGAACGCCGTCGCCAGGCAGGAGCTCTGCAGGCTCGCCCGGCGCACCTGCTCCGCCAGCTCCGCCTTGTTGCGGTACGGCTCCTTGTCCAGCGCCTCCTGAATACCGACCAGATTCTGTACGTGATAGGCGTACATGCCGGCGGTCATGTCGGCGAGCCACAGGTCGTACGGATTGTCCAGCCAGTCCTTGCCGATCTGGAAGGCGATGGTACTGGTTCTGGAGCAGTACAACGCCATCGACTGCTCCTTGCCGACGTCCATTCGGCAGTAGTTCTTCGGAATGCGGGTGTAATGCTTCACCCGCACCTTCTTGAAGGGCAGCCCGGCGGCGGTGAGGTGCTGTTCCCAGGTGGCGTCGAGACATCCGACGACGCCGTCGACGTAGGCCCGGACGGAGGCGCGGTTGCGGGCCTTGACCGGCTTCTCCTCGCACTTCACGGCAGGCAGCGCGCCTTTGTCGTAAAGGGGGCTGGCGGTCAGCCCGTCGCCTTTGACGGGATAACCGGCGGGATAACCGGCAGCGGCGGCGGCCGTGCCGGTCAGCGGGAGCGAAACGAGGGCGGCGACCATGGCGGTCATGCGTAATCTCATGAGGCGCGACAATAGGGCCAAGATCATGTAGCGGGCAAGCCGATTCTCCGGAAATTCCGACCATTGCCCGGCGCCATTTCGGTGGCCACATTTGGGACGTGTCGAATTGACGGTGCGGTCCTGTCGTGCGACCGCGCTCGGGAGCACACGGACACCCCCCCTATCATCGGACCACTGGGGGGTTCAGGATGTTGCGGGCGTTCTTCAAGACCGAGGCGGGGAGCACGAGCGTGCTGCTCGGCGCGACCCTGCTCGCCCTGTTGTGGGCGAACTCGCCGTGGAGCGGCACCTACGAGACGTTCTGGCACACCCCGATGGGCCTGTCCTTCGGGGACGCCGACTTCTCCCTCGACCTGCGTCACTGGGTCAACGACGGCCTGATGGCGGTGTTCTTCTTCCTCATCGGCCTGGAGGCCTCCTACGAGGTGCGGCTCGGGCAGCTCCGGGACCGGCGGCTGCTGGCCGTCCCCGCCGTGGCGGCGTTCGGCGGCATGATCGTGCCGGCGGCCGTCTACCTCGCGCTCAACGCGGGCGGGCCGGGCGCCGGCGGCTGGGGCGTGCCGATCGCCACCGACACGGCGTTCGTGCTCGGGCTGCTGGCCGTGGTGGGAGCCCGCTGCCCCGAGCCGCTGCGCGCGTTCCTGCTGACGCTGGCGATCGTGGACGACGTGCTGGCGATCATCATCATCGCCGTCTTCTACACCCGCGACCTGTCGGTGCCGTCCCTGATCGTCGCGGCGGTGCTGTTGGCGGCCATCATGACGCTGCGGCGGCTGCGGATCTGGCGCGCGCCGGCCTACATCCTGCTCGGGTTCGGCGTGTGGGTGGCCACGCTGGAGAGCGGCGTCCACCCGACGCTGGTCGGCATCGCGCTCGGCGTCCTCGTGTTCGTGTACGCGCCGAGCGAGTACAAGCTGCTGGCCGCCGGAGAGGCCGTGCAGGGGCTCACCAGCGACCCCAACGCCCGCGCCGCCCGCGAGGCGACCCGCCGGGTGCGCGCGGCCGTGTCGGTGAACGAGCGGCTGCAGCTGCAGCTCCACCCGTGGAGCAGCTACGTGATCGTGCCGCTGTTCGCGCTGGCCAACGCCGGCGTCGCGCTCGACGGCGACACGCTGCGCCAGGCCGCCACCTCGCCCATCTCCATCGGCGTGGCCGCCGGGCTGCTGCTCGGCAAGTTCGCCGGGATCTCGCTCGGCACGTGGCTGCCGCTGCGCTTCGGCTGGGGGATGCTGCCGGGCAACCTGGTGTGGGGCCAGCTCCTCGGCGGGGCGGCGGTGTCGGGCATCGGGTTCACGGTGTCGCTGTTCATCGTGGACCTGGCCTTCGACGACCCCGCCGTGCAGGCCCAGGCCAAGATCGGCATCCTCGCCGGGTCGCTGCTGTCGGCGCTGACCGGCTGGATCGCCTTCCGGCTGGCGTGGGACCGGGGCGGCGTGTGCGCGCCGCCCGAGGCGGAGCCGGAGGAGGAGCTGCCCGTGCTGCTGTCGGAGCCGGTGGGGCCGGACGACCACGTGCGCGGCCCGGCGGACGCCAAGGTCACGATCGTCGAGTACGGCGACTTCGAGTGCCCGTACTGCGGCCGGCTGGAGCCGATCCTGGACGAGCTGCTCAGCAGGCACCCCGACGTCCGCCTGGTGTTCCGGCACTTCCCGCTGCGCACCCTGCACCCGAGGGCCATGTCGGCCGCGCTGGTGTCCGAGGCGGCGGCGCGCGAGGGGAAGTTCTGGGAGATGCACGACGTGCTCTTCGGCAACCAGCGGTTCCTGACGGAGGCCGACCTGGTCCGCCACGCCGCCGAGATGGACGTGGAGCCGTGGCCGGACGTGCCCGGACAGGCCGCGCGGGTCGCCAGGGACGAGCAGTCAGGCCGGGCGAGCGGCGTGCGGGGCACACCGACGCTGTTCGTCAACGGCGTCCGCTACCAAGGTGGCCTGGATCTGGTGTCGATCACGCGTGCGGTGGAAGAACAGGAACAGTCCGTCTGAACGACACCCCGCCACGCACCGCCCACCGCCTTCACGGTCAGGAGCCACGATGACCGCCGACCGCCCCCTTCCGGACGACCCGGACGCCCGCAGGACCATGCACATCCCCGTCCCCGCCCAGCCTCCGTCCCCCGCCCAGCCTCCGTCCCCCGACGAGACCCCGGCCCCCGACGATCCGCCCCGGCACACGCCGCACCCGTCGCTCCTGGAGGACTCGGGCACGCGCCGCCTGCCGTACACGCCGGACATGCTGCCCGACGTGCCCGTGTACGAGGCCGAGCCCGCCCGCTCGCCCGGTCTGCGCTGGGTGCTCGTGGTGGGCGGGACCCTGCTGGTGCTGGCCACCGTCGCCATCCTCGTGATCCTCTGGGCCGGCAGCCAGACGTAGCCGGGGCTCAGGCCCGGGTGAAATCCATCGTCCAGTTGGTCTCCCAGGTGCGCTCGCCGTCCACCGAGAACGCCTGCTCCCAGCGGCAGGAGTCCGAGCCGCCGACCGTCCAGATGAACCGGCAGCGCACCGGCCGGCCCTCGTGCGCGTCGTCGGCGTAGAACTCGCCCCGGCCGCCCTCGAACCGGCCCACCATGGGCGGCAGGCCGAGCGCTCCCCCGGTGCTGCCGGCCCAGTAGATCGACCACTCCCGCGTGGCCGGGTCGCAGACGCGCACGGTCAGCCCGGAGAATCCCTTGGCGGGAAAGACGATCTCGTCGACGTTCGCGGCGCCGTCGAAGTGCCTCGTGCACGTGGACCGGCCCGCGAACTCCTCCCACTCGTCGCTTCCGGTGAGCCGGCTGACGAGCCTGCGGTTGTGGACGTTCCAGGTGCCGATGAGGAAGTCGAAGTCGTTCATGCGGGCGACGATAGGGGTGGGTCACTGACAGGTAGTGTCAGCGAATGCGCGCTTCCCGGCTCGTCTCGATCCTGCTGCTCCTGCAGACGCGCGGCCTCATGACCGCGCGGGAGCTCGCCGAGCGGTTGGAGGTGTCCGTGCGCACGATCTACCGCGACGTCGAGTCGCTGCACGCCGCCGGCATCCCCCTGTACGGCGACGCCGGCCCGAGCGGCGGCTACCGGCTGCTCGACGGCTACCGGACCAGGCTGACCGGGCTGACGGCCGACGAGGCGGAGTCGCTGTTCCTGGCCGGGCTGCCGGGCCCGGCGGCCGAGCTGGGACTGGGGGCGGTGGTGACGGCCGCGCAGCTCAAGCTCATGGCCGCGCTGCCCGTCGAGCTGCGGGACCGGGCCGGGCGGATCCAGGAGCGGTTCCTGCTCGACGCGCCCTCGTGGTACCGAGACGCGGAGCCGGTCACCCACCTGCCGGCCGTGGCCGCCGCCGTGTGGGACGAGCACGCGCTCCAGGTCAGGTACCGCCGCTGGAAGGCGCCGCAGGAAGTGGAGCGGCGGCTGGAGCCGTACGGGCTGGTGGTCAAGGCCGGCAGGTGGTACGTGGTGGCCCGCTCGGAGGGACAGGTGCGCACGTACCGGGTGTCGCAGATCCTGGAGCTGCACCCGCTGCACGAGGAGCGCTTCACCCGGCCGCCGGGATTCGACCTGGCGGCGCACTGGGAGGCGTACCGGGCGGAGTTCGAGGCCCGGCTGCGGCGCGGCGAAGCCGTGGTCCGGCTGTCGCCGCGCGGGCTGGAGCGCCTGGCCGACCTGATGACCCCGGGCGTGGTGGAGGCGGCGAGAGCCACGGCGGGGTCGCCGGACGAGGAGGGC
Organism: Nonomuraea sp. NPDC005501; assembly: GCF_040605905.1. NCBI lineage: Bacteria > Bacillati > Actinomycetota > Actinomycetes > Streptosporangiales > Streptosporangiaceae > Nonomuraea > Nonomuraea sp. NPDC005501. The sequence goes on from NZ_JBEXDT010000020.1 coordinate 89,698, forward strand.
TGGACACGGGTGACGGTGCCCATCGAGTCGGTGGAGCACGCGACGGGCGAGCTCCTGCGGCTGGGCCTGGACGTGGAGATCCTGTCGCCGCCGGAGCTGCGCCACGCGGTCGCGGCCGTCGCGCGGGCCCTCACCCGCCGGTACGCGTCCTCCGCGGACGGTCAGCCGTCCTGGACGGCCCCGGCTGAGCGGCGCATCACGTGGAAGCGCCGCGTGACCTCGTAGCCCGCCTTCACGTACAACCGGGCCGCGGGCCCCGTCTGTCCGGTCCACAGGAACCACGACGCGTGCAGCCCCTCGGCCCGCATCATGGTCATCGCCCCGTGGAGGAGGATCGCGCCGATCCCGGTCCCCCGCTCGGAGGGGTCCACGCCGAACGGCCCGAACCGCTCGGCGATCCCCCGGTACGCCCCGTACGCGGCGAACCCGACGACGCGCTCCCGCACGGCCACGAGCAGCCGCGCCGGGTCCCCGAGCCGCCTGATCGCCTCGCCCCACTCGGGGCTGAACTCCCGGGAGGCGAACCGGATCAGCTCCGGCAGCTCGCCGTCGCCAGGACAGCGGAAGCGGTAGCCCTCGCCCTCGCGGCGCTCCCGCAGCGCGCGAACGACGTCGGGCGTGACGTAGCCGGCCAGGCTCCGGTCCATCGCCACCGGCGAGGAGACCGTCTCGAACCCGGCGTCGCGCAGCAGCGCGCACCCCGCGGGGTAGCGCTCGGGGTCGGCGCCCGGGAGCACGTAGTGGGGCGTGTAGCAGGCGAACTCGACCCGGGTGCGGTCGCGGGCGGCCAGGAAGGCGAGCGCCTCGTCGAGGAGCCGCCGGCCCAGCCCGCCGCCCCGGTGCTCCGGCGCCACGAACAGGAACGGGATCCAGCCCGTCTCCGGCTCCAGGCCGGTGCCGGGCGCGAGCGGCGTCAGCCGGCGCACCGCGTACGCGCAGCCGGCGACCTCACCGGTGGCCGTGACGGCCACGCGCAGGCCCTCGGGGTCGAAGTTGGGGTCGAGCAGCACGCAGTCGCGGAACCAGCTCCGGGTGGTGGGGTCGGCCGGCATGGCCCGGTTCCAGGCGTCGACCAGGGCGCCCTCGTCCCCTGCGGCGAAAGCTCGGACGGCCGTCATGCGGGCCCTCCCCCTGGGCGCGCGGACGGGATCATGACGCCAGCCTTCCAGACGCGCCGCCCTCACTCCAAGATCCGTTACGGCTCCGTTACGCGGCCCGCGTGCTCGCCGACCCGCAGGTCGCGGTGGAGGAGCACGATGACGGTGTCCGCGCCACGGTCCTCGGCGACCGGCCCGGCGCCGGTTGCAACCCGCGGGGCGCGCGGTCCGAAAGAATGAGCCAGAGCGTCACGGATCGGACCGCGAACGGGGACACCTGCATGGAGGAGACGGGCTCGGCTCCCGCCGCCGAGGAGCCGGGATACGGCATCGGCGCCGTGTCACGGCGGCTCGGCGTGCCCGCGCCCACCCTGCGCACGTGGAACCTGCGCTACGGCATCGGCCCGAGCCGCCGCAGCCCCGGGGGCCACCGCCGGTACGGCGCGGCCGACCTGGCCCGCCTTGAGGAGATGAACCGGCTCGTCCACGCCGGCGTCCCCCCGGCCGACGCCGCCCGCCAGGCGCTCCGCCTCCCCGCCCCTCCCGCGACGTCCCGGGTGGAGCGGCCGGACACGTCCCCGGCGTCCCAGGCGGAGGAGCCGGCACGCCCGCCCTCGGAGGAGGCGCCCGTGCCGTCCGCCGCGATGCTGGCCAGGGCGGCGCTGGCGCTGGACGGCCGGACGGTGACCGCCGGCCTGGCCGCCTCCCTGGCCCGGCTCGGGGTCGTGGCCACCTGGGAGCGCCTGGTCGTGCCCACGTTCGGCACGATCTGCCGCAGGCAGGCCGAGACCGGCGGCGGCATCGACGTCGAGCACCTGTTCTCCGAGCGCCTCCTGGCCGTCCTGCACCCCCTGGCCGCCCGCCCCGCCCGTCCGGCGAACGACCGGCCGGTTCTGCTGGCCTGCGCCGAGGAGGAGCAGCACAGCCTGCCCGTCCACGCGCTGGCCGCCGCGCTCGCCACCGACCGCCTGCTGGACACGCGCGTGCTCGGCGCCCGCACCCCGTATCCCGCGCTGGCCGACGCGATGCGCCGCCTCGGGCCGGCCGTCGTCTTCGTCTGGTCGCAGCTGGCCGCCACGGGCGATCCCGCCCCGCTGGCCGCCCTGCCGGCCCTGCGCCCGCCCGCGGCCGTCGTCGTCGGAGGCCCCGGGTGGGGGCCGGAGCTGCCGCCCCGCGTCTCCCGCGCCGCCTCCCTCCAGGAGGCCGTCACGCTCGTCGCCGCCCGGGCGCACTGATCTCCCTGCCCTTGGTTGCCTCACGGCTGCGGACTCGCGTTGAATAAGTTTTGAATAGGTTATCCGATGGAAGGGTGGAGCGCATGGAACCGCTCGCCGACTGCTTTCGCACCCACGCCCCCCTGGTCCGCTCGTACCTGCGCCGCCTGGTCCCGCCGGGCGAGATCGACGACGTGACGCAGGTGGTGTTCATCGAGGCCTGGTTGACCGGGCACCGCTACGACCCGGCGCGCAGCCTGGAGGCGTGGCTGCTGGGCATCGCCCGCAAGCGCGGCGTGGACCATCTGCGCGCCCGCAAGGCCACCGTGCCGCTGGAGGCCGCCGGGGAGCCGGCCGGCGACGACGGCCGCGACGACAGCGAAGGGCTGGCCCGGCGCGACCTGGTCCGCAGAGCCCTCTCGGAGCTGCCGGCCGCGCAGCGGGAGGCCATCGCCCTCGCCTACTACGGCGACCTGAGCCAGCGCGAGATCTCCGAACGGCTGCGCGTGCCGCTAGGCACCGTCAAGGCCCGGACCGCCCGCGGCCTGCATCGGCTGTCCGCCCTGCTGGAGGCGGCATGACCGGCCCCGCCCCGGTCCGGCCCCGGCTGGCCGTGTCGAGCTGCCTGATCGGGGAGCTGGTGCGCTTCAACGGCGGCCACAGCCGCGACCGCTTCCTGGCCGGCCCGCTCGACCCGTACGTCGACTGGGTGCCGGTCTGCCCCGAGATGGAGTCGGGCCTCGGCACCCCGCGCGAGACGCTCCGCCTGGAGCGTTCGCCCGACGGCCCGCGCCTGATGACCCGCAGGACCCGCGCCGACCTGACCGGCCGCATGGCGGCCCTGGCCGAGGCCCGGGCCGCCGCCCTCGACGTCGACGGCTACGTGTTCAAGTCCAAGAGCCCCACCTGCGGCATCCACGGCATCCCGCTCTACCCGGGCGCGGAGGGGCAGCCGGTCGACCGGCGCCGGCGGGGCGTGTTCGCCGCGGCCATCGTCGAGGCGCACCCGCTGCTGCCCGTGGAGGACGAGGGCCGGCTGCACGACGCCGTGCTCCGGGAGGCGTTCGTGGAGCGGATCTTCGCGCACGCGCGGCTGCGCGCGCTCCTGGAGGACGACTGGCGCACGCGGGACCTGGTCGCCTTCCACGCCCGCCACAAGATGCAGCTGCTCGCCCACGACCCGGCGGGCCACCGCGCCGCGGGCGCCGTCGTGGCCCGCGCC